>NZ_JBJHPC010000030.1:0-27355 GCF_045257485.1 Streptomyces sp. YS-3
ACCGGGCGGGAGGTGTGCCCCGCTCCCTGTCGGGGGGGCCACTGCCAAGGGGGACCGGCCAGCAGGGAGAGGGAGGTTCAGGGACGGCCGCCAGGTCGGGTCTGGTGGAGCCTGCCGACCGCGACGAGCTGCCGCTGCTCCCACTGACTGAGCATTTTCAGCGTTGCCGCTCCAGGGTGAGGATGGCCTTGGCGATTGACGTCATTCGATTGGGACTGCATCGCGACCTTCGGAAGACCTGCCAGGACTTGAGCATGGCCATGGCGCGTTCGACGGGTGTCCGGGCGGTGGCCAGTGCCCGGTTGACCGTCCGCTGTGCCGGGCCAGTTCGCTGCCGGGCGGCCGTCTGCGCCCGGTGGTCACGTACGGGCCTGCGCCTTGATAGGCGCGGTCGGCCAGGACCGGGACGACCTGGCGTTCGCAGATCCGGATGATCCGGTGGGTGCGGGCGGCGGTGAGGTCGTGGCATCGACGGCCGGGCAGCGCCGGCGAGATCCGCAGCACGTGGCCGCCCGGGTCGGTCACGACCTGGATATTCACTTCCGTGCCGTCGGTGTTGTGAGGGCAGCCGGTTGGTCGGCGCGAGCGGAACAAGCAGCTCAAGCTCGACCGCATCACCGCTGCGGCCCACGAGCTGTTCGCCGAATGCGGTATCGATGCGGTCACTGCCCAGCAGATCGCTGACAAGGCCGACATCGGCACGGGCACGCTCTTCCTCTACGGCAAGACCAAGGGCGAGCTCCTCCTGCTCGTCCAGAACTCCCTCTACGCCGAAGCCCTCGAACGAGGCCGGGCGGACGCCGAGAACATCCCGGACACACTGGACGCTGTGATGGCGATCGTCCGGCCGGTCGTCGAATGCAACCGGACCCAGGTCGACAACGGGCGCGTCTACCTGCGCGAGATGGTCTTCGGCGACCCCGCCGAACCCCACCACCGCGAGGCCCTCACCATCACCGGGCGGACCGAGCAGGCCGTGGCCGCCGTACTGTGCCGGGACGTCCAGGTCGGCGAGGCGCACGCGGCGACAATGGCGCGCGTCGTGTCCGCCGTGATGTTCCTCGCAATGGCGGCCAGCGTGAACGTTGCCGCCAGCGCCGACGAGATCCCGCGCGACATCCGTGAGCAGATCGCAGTCCTGCTGACACGTTGACGTCGGCTGCACAACCCACACTTCACGGGCATGCGACCGACCCGAGAGCTGGCCGCTTTCCGGCGCACAGTGAGGCCGATGCGCCAGGCGCCGCGACCTTCCTCCAGCGCCTCCGCCGGCCACGGACGCCTCGGCGCCCACGCGTGCGGTTGACGTATACCCGCACCGCGCCCTTGATCAGCCTGCTTCGGTCAGGGCTGCGTGCGCGGCGGCGAGGATCTCTTCGGAGAGCGGGGAGCCGTTGGTGGCCCGGGACAGGACCAGCGCTCCGAACAGGGTGCAGAGGCGGACGATGCCGTCCTGGTCGTCGGTGGCGAGGAAATCGGCGAAGTCGGCCACTCCCTGGGTGTAGACGCGACGGGCCTCACGTCCCCCGCCTTCGCGTGCGATGTCGGAGGCGAGGGCTGCGACCGGACAGCCGTCCGCCGGGTCGTCGCGGTGCTCGACGGAGAGGTAGGTGTCGATCAGTACCTGCTGGGCGGCGTCGCGCCGCCCTTCGTACCGCTCAAGTCCCTCGGTGTAGCGCCGAGCGAGCTCGGCGAAGGCGTGGGCGGTTGCCTCGTCGACGAGCGCCTCCTTGGAGGCGAACTGCTTGTAGAACGCGCCGTGGGTCAGGCCGGCCGCCTTCATCAGGTCGGCGACGCTGACCTGCGTGCCCTGCTCCCGGAACAGTCGGGAGGCGGTGTCCACCACCCGCCTGCGATTTTCCTCCGCCTGTGCCTGCGATACGCGGCCCATGGCCACCTCCCGTTTGGATGTCGACTGGCATCTATCGTAGACCCGTGTTTAGATTGTGTGCATAATCTAATTTGCCGCGGGTGCCGCTGGTGCCCGCCAGGACCGGGAGTGAGCATGGAACTGAAGAACGCGGTCGCGGTCGTCACCGGCGCCAACCGGGGGCTCGGGCGACACCTGGCAGCCCAGCTCGCCGAGCGCGGCGCGAAGGTCTATGCAGCGGCCCGACGCCCCGAGACGGTCGTGTGCCGGGCGTCGTCCCGCTGCGGCTGGACGTCACGGACGAGGCGTCGATACGGGAGGCCGCCCGCGTGGCGTCCGACGCGACACTGCTGATCAACAATGCGGGCATCTCCACCGGCGCGACGCTGGTCGCAGGCGGCCTGGACGAGGTACGTCGCGAGATGGAGACCAACTTCTTCGGCCCGCTCGCCGCGACCCGCGCCTTCGCCCCCGTCATCGAGGGCAACGGCGGTGGCGCCGTACTCAACGTCCTGTCCGCCCTGTCCTGGTTCCACCCGGCCGGCCTCGGCTCCTACGCGGCCTCCAAGGCCGCCGCCTGGGCGCTGAGCGACGCGACCCGTGAGGAACTGGCACCGCGGGGGATCCCCGTCTCCGCACTGCACGTCGGTTACATGGACACCGACATGGCCGCCGGCGTGCCCGCCGATCAGAAGGCCGCCGCCGCCGACGTCGCGGCCCAGGCCCTGTACGGGATCGAGACCGGTCTGCCCGAGATCCTCGCCGACGAGACCAGCCGGTACATCAAGCAGAGCCTGTCCGCCGCACCCCAGCCGACCGCGGGCTGACGCTCACCCCTCCACCCCAGCGCGACCGCCTCCCGGTCCCTCAGGCAAGGAAATCTCATGCGACACACGACCTTCGGCCACCGGACCGGACTGCGCGTGTCCGAGTACGCGCTCGGCACCGCCAACTTCGGCACCGGCTGGGGCGCCGGAGCCGAGCCGGACGAGGCCCGCCGGATCTTCGACCGGTTCGCCGAGGCCGGTGGCACCTTCCTCGACAGCGCGGACGGCTACCAGTTCGGCGAATCGGAGCAACTGACCGGAAAGCTGATCTCCGCCGACCGTGACCACTTCGTCCTGGCCACGAAGTTCACCCTCGGCGCCGCCCCGCAGCCGGACATCTCCAAGACCGGCAACAGCCGCAAGAACATGGTCGCCTCCGTAGAGGCCAGCCTGAAGCGCCTGGACACCGACTACATCGACCTCCTGTGGGTGCACTTTCCCGATGAACTCACGCCAATGGAGGAGCTCCTGCGCGGACTCGACGACCTGGTGAGCGCCGGCAAGATCCACCACGCCGCGCTGTCCAACTTCCCCGCCTGGCGCGTCTCGCGCGCCGTGACCCTCGCGGACCTGAAGAACTGGGCCCCGATCATCGGCATCCAGCACGAGTACAGCCTCGTCGAGCGCACCGCCGACCGTGAGCTGCTGCCCATGGCCGAGAGCCTCGGGCTCGGGGCCGCCCTGTGGTCCCCGCTCGGCGGCGGGCTGCTCACCGGCAAGTACCGCACCTCTGCCGAGGGGCGCCTGAGCGACCTGGGCATGATCATCCACACCGAGAGCACCGGCCAGAAGACCGTCGTGGTCGACACTGTCCTGGCGATTGCCGAGGAGACCGGCGTGGCGCCCGCCCAGGTGGCGGTGGCGTGGGTGCGCGAGCGCGCCGCCCGCTCCGTGGCCACGCTCGTCCCGATCATCGGCCCGCGCAACCTCTCCCAGCTCGACAGCTACCTCGGCGCCCTCGACGTCCGGCTGACCGACGAGCAGTACACCCGCCTCACCGAGATCAGCGCGGTGCCGCTCGGCGTGCCCCACGAGGGGATCGTTGCCTCCCTGGACCGGCTCCAGGGAGGCGCCGCCGACCGGATCACCACCCCGGCTGTCCCGGTGGCCTGATCGCCGGATGCGGCCGAGGACACTGCGCCCGCGCCGCACCCAGAAAGACAACACAAACTAGTTCGTATTGGAAGAATCCCGGACCGAACGGAGACCCTTGTCTTCACGGACGGGACACGGAACGGAGACGATGATGAGGGTTTTTACGGTCGAGAAGTACGGCGGCGAAGCCGGAATGCGTGCCGCCGAGCTACCCGACCCGCGGGTAGGTGCCGACGACGTCCTGGTCAAGATCCACGCAGCGGGCGTCAACCCGCTGGACCTCAGGATCCGCAACGGGGACTTCAAGGCGTTCCTGCCCTATCGTCTCCCGCTCGTTCTGGGCAACGATCTCGCCGGGACGGTCGTCCGGGTCGGCCCGGCCGTCACCCGGTTCGCGGTGGGCGACGAGGTCTACGCCCGCCCCGACAAGGACCGCATCGGTACCTTCGCCGAACTCATCGCCGTCCATCAGGACGACCTGGCACCCAAGCCGGCCACACTCACCATGACCGAGGCCGCCTCTCTTCCCCTGGTCGCGCTGACCGCATGGCAGGCACTGGTCGAGCGGGCACACGTGCAACCGGGTCAGAAGGTCCTCATCCACGCGGGCGCCGGCGGCCTCGGCTCCATCGCCGTCCAGCTCGCCAAGGCGCTGGGCGCGCATGTGGCCACCACCGTGAGCACCGCCAAGATCGACCTGGCCAAGGACCTCGGCGCGGACATCGTGGTCGACTACCGCACCCAGGACTTCGAAGAGGTCCTCGACGGCTACGACATCGTCCTTGACAGCCTCGGCGGCGAGAACCTCGCCAAATCCCTGCGCGTACTCAAGCCCGGTGGCATGGCCATCAGCGTCGCGGGCCCGCCCGACCCGGCCTTCGCCCGTGAACTGGGCCTGAATCCGTTCCTCCGCCTGGCCATGACCGCCCTCAGCTTCAAGACCCGTCGCGACGCGAAGCGCCACGGCGTGACGTACTCGTTCCTGTTCATGAAGGCCAGCGGCGACCAACTGAGTGAACTCACCCCCCTCATCGACGCCGGAAAGGTCCGTCCCGTCGTCGACCGCGTCTTCCCATTCGATGAAACCCTCCAGGCCATGGAGTACGTCGAGAAGGGCCGCGCGAAGGCTGGGAAAGTCGTCGTCTCCATGACGTGAGCGCGGGCACCGCCCAGGCGGAACCCGAGGCAGCCCGTCACCACGAGAAGCCCACCGCCACACCTCCGTCTCCCCCCACACTCCAGGACCCGGCCATGAGCGCATCGTCCAGCTTCCCCACACCCACCCCGTCGTCGTACAAGAACGCGCCGACCCGCTCCGTGTCCGTGCAGGGCGTCAACTTCGCCTACCGGCAGCTTGGCCCGGATGACGGCGTACCGCTGATCCTGCTCAACCACCTGTCCGCGGTCCTGGACAACTGGGATCCACGGGTCGTGGACGGACTGGCGGCCCGACGCCGCGTGATCACCTACGACAACCGCGGCGTCGGCGCGTCCGGCGGCTCCACACCCGACACCATCGAGGCGATGGCCCGCGACACCGTGCTGTTCATCCGGGCACTCGGGTTCGACCAGGTCGACCTGCTCGGCCTGTCGATGGGGGGCTTCATCGCCCAGGTCATCGCGGCAGAGGAACCCGACCTCGTGCGCAAAGTCATCCTCGCGGGCACCGGACCCGCCGGCGGACCCGGCATCGACAAGGTCACGTCCGTCACCGTCCAGGACATGCTGAAGGCGACGCTGCGGCGCAAGGACCCGAAGCACTACCTCTTCTTCACCCAGACCGAGGGCGGGCAACGGGCGGCGCGCGAATTCCTGGCCCGGCTGAAGGAGCGCACGGACGACCGCGACAAGGCGATCTCGGTGCCGTCGTTCCGCGCCCAGCTGAAGGCCATCAAGCGCTGGGGCCGCTCGGCACCTCAGGACCTGTCGCGCATCCAGCAGCCGGTCCTGGTGGCCAACGGCGAGAGCGACCGGATGGTCCCGAGCGTCAACACGATCGACCTGGCGGCCCGGCTGCCCCGGGGCGAACTCGAGCCCCTCTACCCCGACGCCGGACACGGCGGGATCTTCCAGCACCACGACAGATTCGTTCCGCGGGCGCTCGCATTCCTGGAACGGTAGCCAGCACTCGGACAGACCCAAAGTCCCTGCCTTGCACCCAGAGAAACCGGCACCAGGAAATACGAGTTCGGTCTCATCGCGTACGGACCGGACAGCAGCAAACTCATTCGCCTGGTTAGTGACCTCCTGCACCGCTGGAGCCATGAGAGGTCGAACAACCCGTCGTCACCGCTTTCCTCGTAAACCACTTTCGACGACCGGCTCGCCTCCAGTGGCCGCGTCAGGCGGCCCGAGACCCTCCTGACCATCGGCTGGTGGCGCCCCGGGACGCGGCAGGCGACAGCGTGCGTCCTCGTGCAGACGAGTAGATCCCCTCTCCAGGCGTCGGTAAGATCAGTGCTCTCAATGGGGGTGCGGTGCGAACATCAGGGCGGGGTGGCGAGGGGCAGAAGTACGCGCTGACCTCGGACGAGGACGACAGCGACTTCTGGGGCTTTGCTCACGAGGCCGCGGGGTTGTTCACTCCGCTGCCGGATGAGGAGGGAGCACGCCGAGTGCACCTTGCAGGTTGCCTCCCGCAAGGTGGCCTACTGAAGGGCATCGACCACGTTGGCGGCCGTCGTGCTGTGGCGGGGAATGCCTGGTTCGAGCTCCTCGACGGTGACGGTGCCACCATGGGGTCCTACTTCGTCAACGAGGTCACCGTCATCGACGTCAAGCCCTCCGCCCGCGGCGCCGGCCTCGTAGACCTCACGGTGACCCTGTGGTGCGAGAACGCCCTGGCTGGAGCGGAACAGGTGTGGGACCTGATCCGCACGGGGCACCTGAATCGCATCGGCATGTGGCACGAACTTGCCCCCGCGGAAAGACACGCGTGGCTGTCGGTGGCGCTGTGGTCCCGGGAGTACCAACGTCAAGGGAAGCCCGACGCTCCTGCAGGCCAGGTGTTCACCCTGGACGGCCGCCACATCGCTGACAGGGACACCTTCTACTGCGCGATCGGTGAGGCCATCAACGGACCTGGCGGATACTTCGGCTGGAACCTCGATGCTCTGAACGACTGTCTGAGCGGCGGCTGGGGCGCCAACACTCCGTTCACCTTGCGCTGGGAGTCGTCGACCGAGGCCAGGGCACAGTTGGTAGAGCGCGTGCCCGCCGGCGATCGCGAGGTTGCGCTGTTCGACCTGCTCCTGGAGATCTTCGAGGAACGGGGTGTGAGAGTCATCCTTCGGTGACAGCTCGCTGCTTCCGGGCATCGGTCTGGGGGAAGGTCACCTCACCGAGTGACGAAACGCAGGCATGGGCCGGTCGGGCACCGTCAGGATGTTCCTACGTTCGTCTACCGACCCTCGTGGAAGGGGACGCGGGCTCACCTGCGCGGGAACTCCACGCGTCGGAGATCACGCTCCTGTGGGTCAACAAGATCCGTCGGTTGTCCGGGACCCTGAGCCTCGCGGACACCCGGCGTCACGGCACGCCCGCACCGTGACGCCCCGGCTGCACACCGCGGACGGGCTACGTCATCAACTCGACGTGCGGATGCTCGGGCTTCGCCGGGCAGACGAACAGATGCTGCCGGTAGCCGCTGCCTATCTGGACCCCGGTCGCGTTGTAGCCGCGGTGGCCGGGGTACGGTCCAGCACCTGGGTGGGGGTACGGAGACCAGCTGTTCCCGGCATCGTCCCCTTTCTCAAAGGTGGCGACGGTCATTAGGAGCTCCATGCCGGTGCCGCACTCGGAGCAGGGCTGCGGGCTGGGGTCGGTGGAGTTCCAAGCGGGCCAGCCGCCGACCTTCCAGCCGGGTGCGTTGGACAGCACACAGTCGTAGTACGTGTCCGGGTCCATGTCTTCCTCTGCTGCCTGCGGCACACTCCACTGCTTGAGCTGCTCCTGCAGTTCTTCGCTCAGCTCCAGATGGTCGGGGTACTCGGTGATCTGCTCCGGTTCGAGCACGCACGGTTCCGGTAGATAGCCGTCGAACTGCACTGCGGGCGGCTCGGGCGGCGTGTCGAGGATGTCGGTGACGGCGGCTGCGGAACGCCAGAAGAGCAGGGTCCTGGGCATGATCGGATGATCGAAGGGACACCACAGAACCTGCAGCAGGTCCTTACCCTCCGGCGGGCTCAGATCGGGCACATCCCGTACGTACAGCTGCGCGACGGGCAGCATCGCTATGGGGCCGTCGTACGACTGGACCGCCAGCCTCACCGGATACGTCTGAGGGGGCCGGATCCGGTCGAGAGTCTCCCGTTCCTCCGGAGTCAGGTCCCGGCCGTGCGAGGCGGCGAAAATCCGTCGTTCCAGCCGCAGATCCGCCGGGGACTGGGCTGGGTTGATGCCGTCCACCACATGCGGTTCCTCGCAGTGCGGCCACGGTTCCTCAGCGGGCCACAGCAGCGGCCCGCCGATTGAGCTGTCGTGCCACGTCGGCGCCCCAGGGCGGGGGTGCAGGCGGGTCGCCGTGCGGGCCAGCGCGGCCAGTTGGGGAAAGACCGCGACCACGTCGATCGGCCGTGGCGGAGTGACAGGAGTGACATTCATGGCCGCCATCTTGCCAATCGCCTCTGACAACGGCCCTCGTGGCCGCCCCACGAAGAGCTCCGCCACGGGCGCCACCCGGAAAGCCCTACCGCCGGTCCGTCGCCGGTAGATGGCCCGCGAGCAGGTCCACGATCGCCGCGTGGATGTCCGTCCACGCGCGCGGTTCGTCGCCACGTACCCCTTCCATTCGGGTGCTATGAGTTACCTTGGCGCGCCACAAACCCGGCCGGGAACTGCATCCACGGAGCTCGGGATCCCACACACGTGACCGGAGCCATCACAGCAGGTCAGCGCATTTCGTCGGTGGGCCTGCCCCGCTGTCAGGTGCTGTTCCGGCGGCTGACCTCGGCGGCGTAGGCGACCCAGTCTCCGGCGGCGGCTCGCCGCCATTTGACGGCGACGGTGATGTCGATGCCGAGGGTGCGGGCGAGGACCGCGGCGGGCAGCTCGGTGGCGAGTCGAAACAGCCGCGGCAGCGGGGCAGACCGGTGAGCTTCGAGGGCATGCCGCGTGCGGTGCGGCCTCAGATCGCGCAGACCACGACGGGCAGGGGGCAGCAGTTGGGGCAGAGGGGACCGTCGGCGGTGCGGTTCTGTACCCGGCGTCGTTCGCCGTAGCTGATGCAGACCTCGGTATTCGCGGGGTCGGTGATCAGACAGTTCGGACACAGCGGTCGCCCGTGGGTCGTCGCGGGTGGCCGGCTCGCGCCGGGCTCCGCAGCGTACGCATTCTGCGACGCGGGACTTGGCGATGCAGTTGCGGCAGACTCGCTGCCCGTCCAGCGGCTTGTCGATGCGGACCACCCGGCGGCAGCGAGGACAGGCGGGCCGGACGATCCCGGCGATACCGGCCTCGTGCAGCAGGTCGATGAACTTCAGGATGGCGCGATGCGGCGCCAGGGAGCCCTCCCCGGTCAGCAGCCGGGGATTCTCCTCCAGGGCCCAAACCACTCGCTGGCGATAGTGAGAACGGTCGGGCGCCGTCCGGCGGAGAGCCTCGGCGACCGCAACACGGTCGGCGCCTGGGGCGAGACGTGCGCCCGCTTGAGGAGATCGTGGACGTCGACATCGAGCAGCTGGACCTGGCTGGGCGCCGCTGCCCGGTGAAGTCCAAGGGCGCCCAGCCGAGGGTGCGCCGGCACGGCGCGCGCCGACTACGTGCTCGAGACGGTGTTCTGGGACACCGGGACCGCCCGGCTGCTCAGGGGCCGCACCCGGGCGCCGGTGTTCGTCACCCACCGCCGTCCCGGCCCCGGCAAGGTGCTCTCCGCTCGGGACGTCTGCCCGGAGACCGGCCTGGCCCGGCCTCTCCTACAGCCAGACCCGCGCCCTGCACGACCAGCACACCGCCCACGCCGGGCCGGGCACCATTGACTGGTGGCGATCACTTATTCCTGGCGTGCGGTATGCCCCGCGTCGCGGTGTCCGTACGATCCGCGGAAGACGTTGCGCTCCGCAGCACGCCGACCTGGATGGCGCCGTTCCTCCGCCGGGTAGCCGACCGAGACCAGCAGGGCGATGGCCAGATCGTCACGGCCGTCGATCCCGATCACCTTCTTCACCTTGGCCTCGTCCCAACCGTTCATGGGCGAGGTCGCCAGACCCATCTCCGTAGCAGCAAGCATCAGGAATGAGGCTGCGATCATGGCGTCCTTGACCGCGTACTCCCTAAGCAGACCGCGCCGATCGAGATCCTCCTGGAAGGCCCTCGACGCGGCGGAGAACATCGCGATGAACTCGTCGTTCCACGCTCCGCCGCGCCGCGCCTGCTCATATACGTCGCTGTGGTCCTCGCGCCAGGACTGCGGCTCCGCAACGAAGACCAGTACGACCGGGGCCTCTTGGGGCTGGGGCTGGCCTCCGGTAGCCCATGCCAGTCCCGCACGGCCTTCTTC
Organism: Streptomyces sp. YS-3; assembly: GCF_045257485.1. Classification (NCBI taxonomy): domain Bacteria; kingdom Bacillati; phylum Actinomycetota; class Actinomycetes; order Kitasatosporales; family Streptomycetaceae; genus Streptomyces; species Streptomyces sp. YS-3. The sequence goes on from NZ_JBJHPC010000030.1 coordinate 10,289, forward strand.
TCCGGACACCACGACGATCGACCGGTCCTGCAGGTTCCAGCTGGTGGGCGCCTCGACCGCGAGATCAAGGAGCGCTTCGAGCGTGCTCGGCGGAATCGGGTCGGGCCGGTAGTGGCGGACGGTGCGGCGGGTGCGGATCGCTTCTGCGACAGACATCGTGTGGCTCGTCATGTCACTCACTATTGGAGAGTTACTCTCCATCGGGAAGAGGGCACTTTTTTGTGCGTTACTCTCCCGGCATGAAGACCACGGTGGAAGCATCCGGACTACCTGCCGACGTCTACTCCGCGAAGTGCCCGACGCGCCAGGTCCTCGACCACATCTCCGGCAAGTGGACGATCCTCGTCGTGGACGCCCTCGTCGAAGGGACCCTGCGCTACACCGACTTGATGCGGCGCATCGAGGGTGTCTCACAGAAGATGCTCACCCAGACGCTGCGCGGCCTGGAGGCCGACGGGTTCGTCACCCGCACCGTGCACCCCACCATTCCGCCCCGGGTCGAATACGCCCTGACGGAGCTCGGCCGCAGTCTCGCGGAGCCGATCACCGCACTCCGCCACTGGACCGAAACCCATATCAACGAGATCGAGCGGGCCCGGGCCCGGCGCACCTCGGAGGAGGCGGAAGCCACCTGAGCAGTGGCAGCGGATGCAACGGGCAATGACGCCGACGGGGAGCTGGTATTTCGCCGACTCCCCGCTGGGGTCTCCCGAACCTTCCTCTATGACGACGCCCAAGCCCCACTGCTGGCCAGGCTACGAGAACGCGCGACCAAGCAGCCCTGGACGGGGCGACCGGTCCTGCCCGACCACCAGCGCATCACGACCAAGTCACACGCGACGGTGGTGCGAGCACTGCGGGGGGCCAACCGGAAACGGAACGAGGAGAACGAACGGCTCCGCAACGAACTCGCCATGGCCCTCGGCCAGCTCCGCGACCTACGCCGAGGCATCCCCGCTCCACGCGGTTGGTGTCCGGTCTCGGAGTACGGCCCGACATCGGCGAACCGGCGGATCCGGCCCTGTTCGGCGGTCTCGTCGGAGGCGCCGAAGTGCCGTCCCCGGTTCCACCAGCGGTTATGGTCGTAGCCTTCGCACTGGTTGAACTCGTGGGCCGTACTGCGTAGCCGCCGCCACCCCCGCACGATCGCGGCCCGCTGCCACGTCTGTGACCCGGCCGCTCCACTGCGAGGAGCGTGTACAGGAGCCCGACCGAGTCGCATACCAGGATGAGCAGAGACCGCATCGCGAAGGACGTCTCAGCTGTCTCCCCGACCTCCTCGTACACCCGCCCCAACTGGACGTTGAGGAACGTCTCCAAGGCGCGGACGTCCTCGGGGCTGAGGTCTTCGGCGTAGGTGAGGGTGCGCTCGGACGGCGGGTGGTCATGTAGGCGGGGCACTATGGCTTTGCCGGTGGCCATTGCTCGGGGAACCCTTCAGGCGGCCTTTTGGGAGGCGGCTGCGTCGGGGTGCAGGTCGTCGAGGGTGAGTTGGTGGGCCGGAGGATCGGGAAGGGCGATCTGGCGGCTGAGGCGGAGGTCGGGGCCGACGTGGAGCAGTTCGCCGGGTTCCATCGCCTGCCAGTGGGGGTTGTCGTCCATGCGCTCGCTGGCGACGACGACGGAAGGGTGCTGGGCAAGGTGCGACGAGTGGATGCGCATCCGGCCGTGGCTGCCGCTGTTGTCGAGGTGCCGGCTGCCGTGCTGGCCGCCCGCCTGGCGATCGAGGACGTACAGCTCGTGGGTGTCGGGGTAGCGAAGTGCCCACAGTTCCTCGGGGGTGATGAGGATCAGGTTGATGGCGTAGACGGGCAGGTTCTCGGCGGTCCATCGGGCGGCCTGCCAGATGCCCGCGGTGACGTCACCGTCGTGCCGCCGGGTCTCTCGGGTGATCAGGGCGAAGAAACGCTCGGAATCGGTGTCGCCCTTGACCAGCGATCGGTCCTCGCCCAAGTGGTCGTCGAGCTTGTCCAGGCCCTCGATGACCCCGTTGTGCGCGAAGAGCCGTCCGTCCTGCTCGAAGGGATGCGTGTTGCGCATATCGAGGCCCCCGGTGGAGGCGAAACGCACGTGGGCGACGAAGGTCGCTGACTCCACCTCCCGGGCCTCTTCGGCGAAGGCGCGGTCGAGGTAGGCCGCGATGGGGGCCTTGTGGATGCGCGTGGTGCCGTCGACGGCGAAGTGGCCGAGGCCGGTGCCGTCCGGGTCACGGTGGCTCTGCCGGCTCAGACTGTCAGGGGCGTCGAGTAGCCAGAAGGTGGCGTGCGTGCGTTGCGGGGCACTGCTGAGGCCGAAAAGACGGCACACGGCATTCCTCCAGAGGGGTCGTCCGGGCTTTGGCGGCCCGTGCCGGGCCGGCGGTTCGTGGCTGGGGTCAGTGGCGGCCGGGTCGCTTGGGATTCTTGATCTGCGCTCCGTGGGCGGAGCTGGGGTGGAGCTGCCGGCCTCCTCAGCGCGGTGAGGTTCGTGTTGCTTGTCCAGTCGGGGCAGGATGCGGCGCAGGTCTTCGAGGAGCAGGTCGGCCAGATCGTGGTGGAAAGGGAGGAACACAAGCCCCCACTAGCAGAGCACAGGAGCCATGTCTTCGCCCGTATCACGTGCAGCTCCGGTGGTGGCTGGTCAGCAGGCGATCCAGGGCCGTGCGCCATGCGGCCAGGATGTAGCTGCGTGCTGCCTGGGCCGGGCCGCTGGCTGCTCGGTCGAGTACGAGGCGGGTCGGCAGTGTGCGTGCGGCGGGCAGGTCGAGACTCAGGACGGCGAGCACGTGCTCCAAGGCGTTGATGACCGTGGACAGCTCGAGGGGCGCGGGTGGGTTCGGGGTAGCCGCAGAGCAGCCCGGGCACAGCTACACCTTCGTCCTCGCCGGTGGCGGCCTGGGGCAGTGCCGCGTGGCAGGCCACACCGCGTTCAGGGCGCAGGCGGGCAGGATCAGAGCCTGTACGCGATCGGGGGGTATCGGTCGTCGCCAGGTTGTCGACCAGTTCAGCGGCGGCCGACCAGGTCGGGGCAGGGGCCAGGTAGTGGGTGGCGTTGGTGGTGGTCGCGGCAGCCGACCCCACGGTCCGCAGTAGTTCACCGGCCAGACGAACGTCGGGGTTCCGGGCGACGCCGGCGGGCGGCAGGACTGGCCGGTCGGACTGAGCGTGGCGGCTGCGCATGAGGCAGCTCTGCCCACACAGCCGCTCCGAGAATCCCGACCGGCGCCCTGCCGACCCGAGCCGTCGTGGCGGGGCATCCACGATCCCCCTCCACCAGGCTTCTGCGGCGCCGAGTCCGTAGACAGGAAGGTCGGCAGGATGGCGGCGGGGCGAACTGGGCTGTCACTCCCAGCTGCCTGCCGCCGTGACGACCTTGGCGAACGGAACGACAGTCATGGCTGGTAACAGCGACTTGTGGTTGCGGCGTTGACGGGCTGGAGGAGCGGTCGGCGACCCACATCGGAGCATGAGCGAGATCCACCGCCTGCTGGCCAAGTTTGCTTACGCCGTCCGGCCGAGGCCGAGCTCATTTCTGCACTGGTCCCTTTGGCGCCGGCGCCACCAACATCGCGCCCGCACCAGCCACCACCGTCGCCGCGGTCGCCGGTCCCCGTAACTGCCAGTTGAAAAGGCTAGTCCTGACAGGTTGCCAGATATGCGCCCGCCCGGCCGTCTCGCGGCCGAGGCCGGAAGCGTAGGGTGCCGGTTGTGATCGAACTGAACTTCCGTGCGATGGACCGGAATCGTCCGGCAAAGTTGTACGTGGTGCTGGCACTTGTCGTCCTGGTCGCCGAGGGGACCGCTGCGTACGTCAAGCTCGGCGCGGTGGGCTTCTCCTGGCTGACGGGCGGAACCATCGCCCTCCTCGCCCCACTTGTCCTCCTGTCGTCCCGGAGCTGGAGCAGGGTCGGGGCCGACGGAATAACCATCTGCTGGGGCCTTGGGCATGGCCGTACCTACCCCTGGCACGAGATCCGGTGGATCGACGTGCGCGAGACCCAGGCCCAGGGCTCGTCGTCGTACGCGGTCCGGATATTCCTGGAGGGCGGGCGGCGTCGTTCGCTGCCCGGGCTCTACCGCAGCGACATGCATCCCGCTCCCGACTTCGACGAGCAGTTCCAGCGGGTGGTCAACTGGTGGGAGCTGAGCACGGACCAGACCGCACGGGTCCGGCCCCCGAAGCAGTTCCGGGACCGGCTGACTCCCACCGTGGTCGGCCTCGTGGTCGTACCCGTAGCCGTTGTCGTCGTGGTGGTCGTCGCTCTCGTGATCCTCCCGCCGCACTAGGGTCTTCTCCTGACCGGCTCGGCGCTGATCCGAGCGTGCAGACCATCCAGGCCCGCAGTCCAGCCGTGCACCTCGTCAACCGTGACATCCCCGACCATGACTGGCGCAACGAGTGGCTCGCGGGCCGTCACGTCAACTGCGGCTGCAGTATGAGACCAGTAAGGACGCATCAGATGACAGAACAGACGGAGTTCCCGTTTACTCTGCCCCTCGGCTACACCGACGCCAAGGGCGTTCTGCACCGAGAGGGCACCATGCGGCTCGCGACCGCCAGGGATGAACTCGCGCCCCTGATCGACCAGAGGGTGAGGGAGAACCCCGCCTACCTTGGGACGGTCCTGCTCTCCCTGGTGGTCACCCAGCTCGGCTCGGTGCCGCAGGTCGACACGAGCATCATCGAGAGCCTCTACGCGGCAGACGTGGCCTATCTGCAAGACCTGTACGAGCGGATCAACGCTGTCGGTACCACCCCGGCGGCGGGATGACTCCGGTGCGGCGAGCCACCGGCGTCTGAGGACCGCACCTCGCTTCGACACCCGCTACTTGTGCCGTAAGCGTGCGGGGGCCGGTGGCAGCCGTCTGAGGCGAGGAGCGTGACGTCGTCAGTTGCGTAGGTACAGAGCTCGGGTCAGATCTCGGTTGGCCGCTCGCGCGGCATCGAGGTCTGCCCGGGCTTCCTCCAGCGCGAAGGTCAGCTCGACGTTCTGCTGCTCCAGCCTGGTGATCTTTCGCTGGCGCTCGTCGATGTCCGCCGGGGCACCCAGCCCCGACTCCCGCCACGCCTGAGCACCCAGCGCCCGCGACAGCCGCTTCTAAAGTTGCTGGACGTGGGCGACCAAGCACGTATTGCGGGCTTGGGCGTTGGCGAGATCAGCCTGGAGTGAGACCCGGCTCACGGACGATCTGCTCGCCGGGCCCTGGGCTGCCGGCTCGAGTTCGGCGGCATGGACCAGGGCGAGCAGATCGCGGTGGCGGTAACCGAGTCACCAAGGTCGACACCGGCAGCTACGACACCGTCATGTACGTCTACGACGGCGACGGCAACCTGACCTCGCGCACCGGGGTCCAGACCTACCGGTTCGACGCGCTGTCCCGGGAGACGATCCGGACCCTGCCCGACGGATCACAGACGGTCCTCGCGTACAGCGCCGACGGCAACGTCGACACCTACACCGACCCCTCGGGCGTCGTCGATTACACATGGGACGCGGCCAACCGGCTGACGGCGCGGAAGGACCAGGCGGGCCGCAGGACGACTTACGGGTACAACAACGACACCCGGACCAGCACCACCTATCCCGACAACACCGTGCAGAGCGTGGACGCGGACAAGTCGGGGCAGCCCACCACCATCAAGACCACGTCGCCCAAGGGCACCCTCACCCATCTGACGTACACCTATGGCTACGGCACCGGGGGCGCGACCGACGGCTCGAAGATCAGCACCGCGACGGACGTCCTGGCAGGGCTGAAGACGTCGTACACCTATTACGTGGCGGGCCGCTTCTCCTACGCCAAGGAGGAGAAGGAAAGCATCCTCAGCGCCTCCTGGCAGTACTGCTACGACCTCGTCGGCAACCTGACCTCGCAGGGCGTCGACCCGGGCTGCCCGCGCGGCACCACGTACACCGCCAACGACGCCCAGCAGATCACCGGCAAGAACGGCTCCACCACCAACTGGTCCTACGACAAGGCCGGCAACGAGACCGCCGGTGCCGCCACCCCGGAGGCCACCCGCACCGCCGAGCAGTGGTCGGACTACTCGCAGCTCAAGTCGATCGCCGTCCGCCGACACGACCTACGCAGGTCAGTACGGGTCGACCGACCGGTGCGAGCGCACCAAGCTGGGCCAAACCCTCTTCCATAACGGCCGGTTGGGCCTGCCGGCGGAGACCACCGGCGGCGTCGACACGGGATTCAGCCGGGAGCCCGGGGGCACCCTGAACTCCATGACGACCGGGGGCAAGGCCTACTACTACCTGACCCGCGCGCTCGGTTCGGTGATCGGCCTGGCTGACCAGTCCGGCGCCAAGGTCAACACCTACACGTACAGCCCGCGCGGCGTCTCCCGCACCACCGTGGAGGCGGCCCCGCAGCCGTACCGCTTCGCCGGCGGCCACCAGGACCCGACCGTCTCTACCACCTCGGCGCCCGCTACTACGACCCGAACATCGGCCGCTTCACCCAGCCCGACCCCTCCGGCCATGAGAAGAACCCCTATCTGTACGCAGAGGGCAACCCGGTCAACCGGATCGACCCGCGCGGACTGCTCTCCCTCGACCTCGGCGTCGAGGCCTGCGATGTGCTGTGCCTGGGCGGGGGAGTCAGCATCAACGAGGAGGCAGTGTCCACCCCTACCTGTCCGTGGGCGTCGGATCTCCCGGCGTCAGCGCCGACGCCAGCCTGGCGTCCGGCAGCGCGGACAGCGGTCTGACCGGCGAGGTGGCTGAGGCTTCGGTCCCGCGGAGGTCTTCGTCGCCACGGAAGGCTCGGAGGGCGTCGGCACCGGCGGCAGCGGCGGTAAGTGCTCGGTGAGCGCGAAGTACACGTTCTGAGGAAGTACACGTTCCGAATAGGGGAGTGACGCGATGAACGACCTGGTGACGCTGGCTCAGAGCGACCGGCCGGAAGGGCCGTCCTGGCTCCCGTATGCCTTTGTGGCGGTGGCGGTACTCGTCGCGATCTTCCTGGCCGTACGTATGCGGAACAAACGCCGCTGAACGCCAAGCGGGCGGCCCTGCCGGGGGCCGCCCACCCGCATCCTCGCTCTGCCCCCTCTCCTCTCTTTCTGACTCCGGAACGGTGTGCCGATGCACATACTCGTGGGACTTTTCCTGCTGGCCCTGGGGCTCGTCTTCGCACTCTTCGCCCCCCGTCTGGCCACCACCGGCGGCACGCGGGCCGCGAAGCGCACCTTCACCGCGTCCAACGTGGTGGCCTTCCGCCTCATCGGCACCCTGATCGCCGTGGCGGGGCTGCTGTACGCGGCCGGGGTCATCGGCTGATGGTGTCGCGCGGCCGTGCCTGCCGTATCGGAAGGGGGTCGGACGGCGGCAGGGCCCCGATGGAACAAGCGCGTCGGCTGACGGGTCACGACCTCGCAGAGGCGGAGCATCCCGTTGGCCGCTCGGACTGTCAGGCGGCCGTCCTGCCCGCAGTGCGGATCAGTTGCTGGAGCACCTCAAGCACCTTGGCCTCCGCGGCCAGGTCGTCCTCGGGCCGATGCAGGAGCTCATGACCGCCCGAAACTCGGACAGTGTCATCCCCTCTCCACCCGGCGAAATGTCTCGCTCACCCGGCGACGCACGCACAGGGACCCGACGGAATCCTCGGGCGCGGGCCGCCAGGGAAGCGGGCCTTCGCCGCTCAGACGCGACTGATCTTGGGGAAGGCCTTGTCCGTCTCGACGTAGTACTTGCGGATCAGCGGGCCGAATCCGTCCTGCGCGTCGCCGAGGATCATGGCTTTGATGATCCGAACACTCTTCACGTCATCGAACGTGGCCACCTTCTTCTCGGTTTCCCCGAGGACCAGCGGTTGCCACATCCTTCGGGACTCCGCCGTGGCGCTGACGTCCGGGTCGAAGCCGAGATAGTAACGGCGTCCAGAGAGCTCCTGCCCGACGGCCAGGAAGACGATCACATGAAAACCCGTGGTGAACTTGCTCGCGCTCCCACCCACGTGTTCGGCCGGGCCGTTGACGAAGACGGCGCGACCGGCCTTCACCGCTTCCTCGAGAGCGGCCCATTTGCCCTCGATCTCGAACGGCATCGACAGATCCGAGGGCACATGCAGCCCTGTTTCAGGGCTCAACAGCGCGCCGACCCTTCGAGCCCGCCCTTGGCAATCACTGTCGATCATTTTCGTGAACATGGAGTCGATCGGGATCTGCAACCAGCACGTGAGGCGATCTCGGGCGGAACCCACCGTCGCATCCACCGCCTGCGAGATCCGATCCCTGATGTCCTGGACCGCCGGTGTGGTCTGGTCGGCAGCTTGCACGTACGCCTGCTCGATCATGGAGATCTCCCCCCGCTCGAATCCCCTCGTTCCACTATGGCGTACGGAACGTGCCGCGGATAGAGCGGAGAGTGAAGAGCGGAAGGCAACTGCTCGGACACGCACCACCGGCCGGACCGGCCGGCCATCCGTCACAGCAAGCGCCTCAGAAACCTGCGCACCACGCCTGGTTCGCCAGCCGGTATACCGAAACCGTCCCGGCCCGGGGCCCGGTCGGCCGCCGGGTTCGAAGAACCGCCACCCTGCCACCTGTCACGACGTGGGAAGAGTCCTCGCCGTCGGCGAGGAATACGCTCGCCCTGCCCGCCAGAAGGGGGTGACACCTCGCCGCCGTACATCGAACGATGCAGCGCAAGATCGTTCAGAGGGCTGACGAGCAGTCCTCCTCGCCCTTCCTAGGATGAGGCTGATCCCCGTCCCCCGCACTGCGCGCACGCGTGGTGTGTCTCTGCCAGATAAGGAGTCCAGCAGTGAGCCCTGCCTCCAAGAACCTCACCGAGGGATTTGTGACCCTACTCATCGGCCTGGCCTTGAAGCTGTTCACCGAGGGAGTCGAGATCCCAGTCTTCACCCTCACCAAGGTGGGGGTGGTCATGATGTTCATCGGCGGCGGTCTGGTACTCATGGGCCTCGTCCAGGCGGCGAGGACGACCAGCTCCCGGAGCTGAAGGTCAGGCTCAGTGCATGTCCGCGTGGTCAGCGCCGTCACCCTGGCTGGGAGTATTGGGTGTGTGAACAGGGAGAACGCCACGGCTGAGGGACTTCAGGTGCCGGGGGGGCGGGAGGTGAGCGCTGTGTGCTTCGTGCGGGACTACGTCGCGAGCTGCATTTCGACGGGCCGGTCCTGCGTGCGTTGAGTGATCCCGTGGGGTGTTCGAGGGGCGTACGTGGCGCTTTCCCGCGCGTGGCTCGCTGGGCCTCATGCGCTGCTACATCGGCAGAGGCGTCGACGGCTGCGAGGAGACGGCGAACACGCTCTCACGCTCCACTTCGGGGAGCACCGCTTCGTCATCCCGTTGGACGACGGCTCAAGCAGGGGACCCGAGTCGGCTCACCTGACCGGTGTCGACGAGAACGGAACAACATGCCGCAGCGGCGGGATGCGGATCTGGATGTCGCAGTAGCAAGGGGGAGCGAGGACGGGGCAGGGCGGTGGCAGGGCATCCAGGCCATGCCGCGCCACCGTGGGCGAAGCTCAGTGGTTGTCACCGGCAGCGCCGGATGATGTGGCGGGCGAGGCCTACCGATGCGCCGTGGTCTTTGCCGGTGAGGCCACCAGGTTTGTCACAAGCGCGGCCACGCCACAATGGAGATCGAGCCCGACGTCCGGAGTTGGATCGCAGGCTTCTGCTCGGCCCTCAGTGCCGGCACCATGCCCGCCGAGGGCGAGCCCGATCCGCAGGGCGGCCGGCTGCGCGAGACCGTTTCCCCGACGGCCCGCTCCCGCCATGGTTGAGCGAGGAGGACCTCGACGTCTACGCAGGGGAGTTCGAGCGAACCGGTCTGACCGGCGCCCTCAACCGCTATCCAACATGGACCGCGACTGGGAAGGCCTCGCCCCGCACCACGGAGCCCCGGGGCTCACACAGCCATCCTTGTTCATCGGGCGGCGCCCTGGACGCCTCCACCGTCTGGATGGTCGACGCGATACACGCCTATCCCACCACCCTCCCGCGCCTGTCGGCCTCCCAGTTCCTGGAAGGTTGTGGCCACTGGTCCCAGCAGAAACGCCCCGACGAGGTCAACAGCTTGCTGACCGACTGGCTCACCACGCTTCAGAGCTGAACCAGAGGGGTTACCTGGGCAGCCTGGCGGTACTTTTCGGGTGGCCGCGAACCGAGGCAGAGCATGTTGGTCTGTTCGGTGATCCCGAACGGTCACACCGCACGTCTCCACGCGGGCGCACCGCAGGCATTCCACTACGCCGCTGACAACAAGCGTGGCTGGGTGGCAACTATTGTGCGTCGGCCCCTCGGCTCGTCGCCGCGCGTTGTCGAGGGACAAGCACAGCTTGACCTCTATAGAGCTGTCGCCGTCTACCCGGACACCAGTGGGTCGTCACGGGTCTTGAGTCGCTCGAGGCGTTTCCTCGGCATGTTCGGACGCGTTTCGCGCGCGGGGTACTGCCGGGCACTGGTGCTGCGCCGCGGATGTTCCGCCGATGGCTATCGAGCGGCAAGGTGTTTGTTGATGTCCTCGACGTCGAACTGGTCGGGGTCGAAGGCACCGCCGACCCACTCCAGGAGTTCACCGTGCTCTTCGTGCCCGGGGTCGGTGATGGCTTCGATGAAGTTTGCGTAGCCCCATGTGCCGCCGCAGTCCTCGGGCGGGCAGGCTCGACGCCCGGTTACGCAGCGTGGATAGGCAGTGCCCGGGTCCTTGGGCAGGACCTTCTCCACTTCGATGCGGTGTACCCAGTTGTCTCCGAAGTCGTAGATGTAGCTGATCTTGTCGCCGACGGCGGGCGCGACTGCGTGGAGCGGGACCTTGCGTTCCTCGCGGTGCCCGAGCTCGCTGTCGCGGTGCCCATAGTCGCCGGCCGGGGTCTGGAAGAGGTGCATGTGGGAGTTCTCCCAGCCCATCGCCCTCTGGATCACCAGGTGCAGGCGGTCAAGAGTGAGGTCTGCCGGGACCTGCAGCCGCCGCCAGATCGGCGGGCGGATGTCGGCCAGGGTGACTTTGATCTGCAGGACGGAGTCAGCGGGCATGGCACGGTTCCTTCGCAGGGGCGACGCTCTCGTCCCCAGTCTGGCGGGGCTGGCCCTCGTAGTTCCAACGGAACGGGCGAGCCGCCTCGTTGTGGACCATGGTGAAATTGGTGACCTTGTCCGGCAGGTCGGTGCAGGAGGCGAAGTCGCCGTAGCGCAGGACGGCGCGGGCCAGGAGGACGACGAAGACCTCAACCTGGTTCAGCCAGGAGGCGTGCTGGGGGTTTAGTGCGCCACGATTCGCGGATTTCGCTGCAGCCAGGCCCGGGTGGCCCTGGAGGTGTGCGAGGAGCCGTTGTCCAGGACCAGATGGATCGTCAGCCCGGCCGGGATGCACCGCGCCAGTTGGGCCAGGAACTTGATGAAGTGCGCGGAGTCGTTGCGCGGCAGTTCCTCCACGACGACCTGCCTGGTATGCACATTCAGAACAGCGGTGACCGGCACGGTGCCGTGACGGACGTACTCGAACTCCCGCAGCCGTCCCTGCCCGGGGTGGGCCGGCCGGTCGGGGTGTTTGCGGGAGCGGGCGGCCATCTCGGTCTTCTCGTCCACCGAGAGCACCACGTGCCCGGTGGGCGGTGCCGGTCGAGGGCGCACACCTCAGCCGCCTTGGGAAGAACTGCGGGTCGGCTGGCCGGGTCAGCCAGCCGCGGACCCGATGCGGCTTGAGCTGCAGCTTGGCCGGCATGCGTCCGATCTGGGAGGAGGAGAGATGCGGATGCCCGTGTCCGCCACATGTGCGGCGATCAACCGGTGCGACCATCCGCCGTAGGGGTGCGGCGGGGTGCTGGTGGCTGCCGCCACGACCCGCAGTCTCACCTCCGGCCCGTAGACGGGCGGCCTGCCCGAGCGCGGCCGGTCGTCCAGTCCGGCCCCCCTCCCGAGCGAACCGGTGCCGCCAGCGGACCGCCGTCGAGACATCCACCCGAACGATCTCGGCTATCTGCCAGGTCGAGTACCCGGCGACGGCGAGCAGGACTATGCGAGCACGACGGGCGTCGCGTTGCGCAGTGGTATCCGCGCGTACTCGCGCCTCCAGAACACAGCGATCATCAGGATCAAGCACCATGCACGGTCAACGAGCCGATAGCCATCGGCGGAACTTCCGCGGCGCAGCACCAGCCACCCGCCCGTGCGCTCCCCGCTGGCAGTTGTCTGCCGGTCGGCCCGGTTCGGACGCTTCGAGAGCAGGAGGTGCAGGACCTCCGGCCGCTCCAGATCGGCACCGTGTGCGCCCAGGACAAGCACAAGGCCTCGAGCAACGTCTACGCGGCACTCCGCGCCCCGTCGAACGCAACATCTCCCGGACCAGGCAGTGGCGAATCTGCGGCAGACCTTTACCAGCCCGTATGAGTCCGGACAAGCTCACGTCAGTCGCCGCCGCGATCCTCACCGCCCATGATCTGCTTGTGGAAACCTCCAGGTCAGACGCCCCCAAACCGAATAACAGAATCCCTGAGTCGTCCCTTGAACGACACTGCGCCGTCACCCGAATGGGCGCACCCAAATGGCGGCACCGGACCTGGCGACTTTATGGTCGGTTCAGATCTCGTTCCGAGACAGGTGGGCTGGCCAGAGGCAGATCTCGGTTCCGAGATGGGTGGCTAGTTAGGGAGGTCAACCATGAACCGACTGCGCACCCTCGCCCTCGCGGCGGCGCCCGCGACCCTGCTGATCGGCTTGGTGATTCCGGCTTCCGCCGCACCAGCGCCACAGGCACCGACAACGCAGAACGCCAGCTGTTACACCCCGCGGGCCAACCAAGTTCTCACTGCCCAAGAAGGCATCAAGCTCGTCAGCGCCTGCAAGACGCAGAAGTCTGACCCCTCGTGGCACTGGATGGGCAACTACGGCTCGGTCTACGACGTGGTCAACGTTGCGAACAGCAGAGGCGTCGGCCCCGGTGGGCTCGTAACGATACCGAATCCCAGCGGCGGCGGCCTGATCCCGACCTTCATGTACTACTGAACGGGCGACCTGGTACCCCAGCAGCACCTCGCTGTCTGACCTGTTGCAGAGGCTTCATTGGGAGTGTAGGTGTCGGGTGGCGTGGGGTGGGTGGTCTTGGCTGACCGCCCACCCATCGAGTGGATCTGTAAGGACGTCGCCGTCGATCACTGGGGAGTTGCTCCACTCGGTCTTGGCCAGGGTCGGGGAGACGACCCGCTTGCGGACGCCGTTGAGCGCCTCGGCCATCGGGCCGGTTTGGTGCGGCCAGACGGCGGCGAGTGTCTCGCAGGCCACGCGCCCCATGAGCAGCGCGTTGGTCCCGGCTTGCATCTGCCCGAGGGCCGCGCCCCTCTCGTCGGTCATGGACGGCGCTCCTGAGCGCGGCGAACGCCATGTGGCCCCAGCCGCAGGCGCCGGTTCTGTGCACCCTCGTACAGGGCGTACCGGCACCGGCTCCGTAATGCCCGGGCAGGCGAGCCGGATTTGTTGGAGGCGACGCGGAAGGCCGCTGAACAGCTTGGGCCGTTTCGTGCTTGCCCGATAAGATTTAGCGCATGGGGCGGGCTCGACTGGGGGAAGACGGCAGGTATCACGGCGACCTGCCCTGCAAGTGGTGCCGTGTCCTTATTCCGCATTACCGGCGGAAGCGGCCACGGCAGTACTGCCGCACGTCCCACCGTTGGAAGGCCTATGGCGCGAACGTCATAGGCATGGTTCTCGGCATCCTCAGCTGACACCCCCGCAGCACGTCCTACTCTCAGGGGGACGAAGTGTGTTTGGTCAGGGTGCGCTGCACTTCTGCTGAGGACAGGGGCAGAGTGGCTCTGGGCGCAGCGCTCCGTCTGGATGTGGCCCCGAGCGGCACGGCTCGCCGCCCACGACGAGTAGGCCGGCCCAAGTCAACTGTGTCTGGTTTCAACGACGTCGCCGGGTGAGATCCTGCGCAAGGTTGGCTTTCTTGATCTTCGGAGACGGGGGAACGGTGGGTGCGCTGGCGGGATTTATCGTGGGGCCCGGGGTCGTGGTTGCCGACCTGGTGGCCGTGGTGGCCCGGCGCGGGGAGACGTAGTTCGGCTAACGACTCCTAGCAAAGACGGCTTGTGGATCTTCGGGAATGACGGCGTGTCAGTAAAAGGTCAATGCGGGTACGTCACCCACCGCCTGGCAGACGTGTCGTACCACGCGAGTGTCCCGGCCAGTATCGCGCTGAACGGTATCCACTCATCGTCCGGATTCCACTTCTCGCCGCCCGCGGCTTGCATGAAGATCGGGCTGGGTGCCCAAGCGACCGATACCCGATCGTCCGCGACCTCAGCGATCCAGCCGAGAAACTCGCGACCGTCGACAAGGCTGAAGCCGACCTTGGCCGCGTTGTCCATGCAGCTGGCAAAAACGGTCTTCATCCTCGAGACATCGGCCATCGCCCGAGCATAGACCGGAGTTCGTCAAGAGGATGCATGACGAGGACCGCAGCCATCATCCGACCCGTCGCCCATGCGGGCGTGCCGGGGAGCCGCCGACGACCACGGCGAGCCGGGTATCGGCGTCGATGACGAGTTGGTGGTTGGCCGAGTACCGGTAGTTTTTCGGTTTCCGGGCACCTTGTCGTTGCGAAACCGCCGACTGGGCCGGAGCGTGGGCAGTGGTCCGAGGTCATTGGTAATCCGGGTCGGCTGCGGGACTTGGAGACACCGGTGGGGCGTTGGTACGGCATCTCAGACCTGGCCGGTGCCGGCAGAGACGGATACCACCTGCCCGTGAGCGTGGCGCCCCGTGCCGCCGTCGCTGCCGGGCGCAAGTCGCTGTCCGGGGCGGAGCACAGGGTGTTCATAGGCGTCAGGACCCCATGCTTGGTGTCAGACGCGAGGCCGCAGTCACCTGCCGTGCAGGACACGGCGGCCCGTCAAGGGCACCCCCGGGAGTGTCGCTGCGTGATGGGGCAGCACCCCGCCCTGGGCCGACCGGCCTGCCCCGGAGCTGGAGGTCTATCGGCCGAGACCGGCCATGCGGCCAGGCAGCCGAGGAAATGCCCGCGTACCGGGCTGGGGTAGGAGTACGCCACCCTCCATCTCCAGCCCGCAGCCGGGTATCACGGCACCCTGTCACCGAATCCGCCGCAGACCGGCTCGGCCGACGGGTCGGTGCCGGGTGAAACAGACGGAGGGAACAGGATCTTGCCCACGGGGCTCCTTCCGCCGTCCAGGCCTTGAGCGCCGTGCCTGAATAGGCGCGGCGCCCGGTCTGGGTCATCCCGTCTACGTTTCGCGGGAGCCCCCACGACTCCTCATCCCAGTGCCTCCAGGAGTTCGCGCTCGCGCTCGATACTCAGGCCGGCCCGGCGGGGCCGGTCCAGGCCTTGCTCCCTTTCCCAGCGCAGGGTGTCCGCCAGCAGCTCCGCCCGGGGCCGGTGCCGCAGGCCAGCCGCGCTGGCCGCAGCGCCGTTACGGGCGCTGAAGCCGGCCCAGTCCGGGTCGGCCACCCACAGCGCGAGCGACTCCGGACCCATGGCCTGTACGACCTTCTGCCCGAGCAGCCAATCGTCGTCCGCCTCCACCACCGGCCCGGTGTGGCCGCCGATCTCTCGCGACAGTGCGACCCACTCCCCGAAGGGCACGATCGGGCCCACCGCGTTATACGTTCCGGTCGTCCCCTTCTCCGCACAGTCGAGCAGCCACGCCGCGAGGTCGCGCGCGTCAACCACCTGCGTCGGATTGCCAGGGGAAGCCGGCACCAGTAGCGGGGCCAGCGGCTCACGGGCCGCGCGGCCGACCCAGTACCCGGAGCGGCCACTGTGATCACCGGGACCGCCGATCAGTCCCGCCCGCGCGATGAGGAGCCGGTCTCCCACCGCGGCCACCGAGGCCTCCTCGCAGGCCACCTTGGCCTCCCCGAACTCGTCGTGGCTGACCTCGTCCCGCTTGGCCGCCGGAAGCAGTTCCGCCGACTCGTCCGCGTCCGGCTGCGCATGCGAGGCATACGCACTGACCGACGACACGTACGACCAGTGGCCCGCCCGCTCGCCGAGCGCCGCCAGGGCCCCGCGGACGAAGCCTGGCTGCCACGACACCTCGATCGCGGCGTCCCAATCCTGGCCCGCCAGGCTTTCGTACGCCGACGGGTCACGCCTGTCCGCGGCGACCAACACCGCGCCCTCGGCTGCCTTGCCGCTCTCCCCGCGAGCCAGGCACGTCACTCGGTGCCCGCGCTCCAGTGCCTGCCGCGAGACCTCGCGGCCCACCCACGCCGTTCCGCCCAATACCAAGATCTTCATCGGGCCACTCAAGCACGGACTGTGAGCCGGGGCGTCCCTGCTTCGCAGAGGGCGTAATGGTCCTCGATGGGGCACAGAGGCAGATGCCTTCACAGCCGCCCACACGGTCGGACGCTGTGGCCAAATATGCAGCACAACTGGCCACTTGAAGTCATGCCGAACACGGCGTGCTGAACACCGTTGTCCTTGAGGTCGAAGTCCCGCATGATCTCCGGAAGGAGATCGCGGCGGTCGGTCCAGTGGCTGCGTTCCACCTGGCTCGGCTCGGGCCCCGAACCCTGCCCGGTCCCGGACGGAGCGGACTGAATCGTGGTACAGGCCGCTGGGGACCCGCATGAGCCGGGGGTGGCAAGACGGTGGCGTGGGGGCGGTCTTGCGCGCCAGGGGATCGGTGTGGGTCAGGCGCAGAAGTCGGCCCAGGCGCGGGCGGCGGCCACGGTGCGTTCCAGGCCGGGGGTGCCGTAGGCCTGCCAGTCTTCCCAGGAGCGGGCTTCGGCTTCGGCGAGGACGCGCACGCCGTGACGGGGGGCTGCGGCGTAGGCGGGGATGTCCAAGGCGCGGGCATGGGCCTGTTCGGGGGTGTGGTGCCCGTCCAGGACGAGGCGGAATGCCCAGATGGTGGCGTCGGCCCAGGCGGGTCCGCGTGCGGCCCAGGCCCAGTCGATGAGCCAGGCCTGGTCGGGGGCGATCATGACGTTGGTGGCTGCCAGGTCAGTGTGCAGGAGTTGGTCTCCGGTGAGCAGGTCTTCCTCGTCGGGGTCGCAGTAGGGGCCCCACCCCTACTGCGACCCCGACGAGGAAGACCTGCTCACCGGAGACCAACTCCTGCACACTGACCTGGCAGCCACCAACG
>NZ_JBJHPC010000291.1:0-8915 GCF_045257485.1 Streptomyces sp. YS-3
GTCCCCACCCCTCCCAGGCGGCCGGGGCGAGGACCGAGCCCGTGAACGACACCGCCCGGCCGCCCGGCGGCGCGGCGAAGGCGAGCCGGTCGGCGGGCAGCCCGGCGACGGCCGAGGTGCTGTCCCGGGCGAGCCCGGCGGTCAGGCCGGACAACAGGCCGACGAGCAGGGTGATGAGCACCACCACCGCCCCCATCAGCGCGAACCGGCCCTTGGCGAACCGGAGGTCTCTCCATGCGACGAACATGGCTCCAGCCTCGCGGTCCGGCCCCGCCGGGACATCGCCCCGCAGCACACCCCGGCCGGATCGAAGGAGGTAGCCGTACATCAAACTTTCGGTTGACCGGGCCCGGGCCGGTCCCGCTTACGCTGGAAGTCCTATGGACCCCCGCCCCCACGCCCCGGTCGCCCGGCTGCTGCGCCTGTGTCTGCACGCGCTGCTCGCCGGGCTGCTCGCGCTGGCCGCGGCCCGCTCGCCGGGCGACGCGGCGGTGTACGCGGCGGTGGGCGCGATGGCGGCGGTGTACGCGGCGGGGGTGCTCAGTCCCGCCGTGCGGCCCCGGACCCGCGCGGGCGCCGGGTGGCTCGGGGCGCTCTGCGCGGCCTGGCTGGTGCTGCTGGCCCTGTCGCCGGACGCGCTGTGGGCGGCCTTCCCCCTGTACTTCCTCCAGCTGCACCTGCTGCCGCGGCGCTGGGGCCCGCCCGCCGTACTCGCGACGGCCGGCGCGGCCATCGCGAGCTTCCTGCTCCACGGCGAGCAGGTCACGCCCGGCGCCTTCATCGGGCCGCTCCTCGGCGCGGCCGTGGCGGTCGCCACCGTCCTCGGCTACGAGGCGCTGTACCGCGAGAGCGAACGGCGGCGCGAGCTGATCGAGGAGCTGGTGTCGACCCGCGCCGGGCTCGCCGAGGCGGAACGCGCGGCGGGCACGCTGGCCGAGCGCGAGCGGCTGGCCCGGGAGATCCACGACACGCTGGCGCAGGGCCTGTCCTCCATCCAGCTCCTGCTGCGGGCCGCCGAGCGCGCGCTGGCCCCGGACGACCCGGCCCGCGTCCATGTCGAGCGGGCGCGCACCGCCGCCCAGGACAACCTGGCGGAGGCCCGCCGGTTCGTGCGGGCGCTCACCCCGCCCGGTCTGGAAGGGGCCTCGCTGCCGGGCGCGCTGGAGCGCCTGTGCGCCTCGACGCCCGGGCCCGCCGTGCGGTTCGGGGTGAGCGGCTCCCCGGTCGAGCTGCCCACCCCGTACGAGGTGGCGCTGCTGCGGGTCGCGCAGTCGGCGCTGGCCAACACCGTCCAGCACGCGGCGGCGGAGCGCGCGGAGATCACTCTGAGTTTCATGGACACGTCGGTGGCACTGGATGTCGTCGACGACGGCAGGGGCTTCGAACCCGGCCGTGAGCGGTCCTCGGGCACCGGCGGCTTCGGGCTCCCGGCGATGCGGTCGCGGGCGCGCTCGCTCGGCGGCACCCTGAGCGTCGAGTCGGCGCCCGGCCAGGGCACCGCGGTCGCGATCACCCTGCCGCTGCCGGTGCGGGAACGGGGTGCGGTGTGACCGCCGGGCCGATCAGGCTGCTGCTCGCCGACGACCATCCGATCGTACGGGCGGGGCTGCGGGCCGTCCTCGACACCGAGCCGGACTTCACGGTGACCGGGGAGGCGGCGACCGCCGAGCGGGCGGTGGAGCTGGCGGGCGCGGGCGGCTACGACGTCGTGCTGATGGACCTCCAGTTCGGCGCCGGGATGCACGGCTCCGAGGCCACCGCGGCGATCACCGCGCGGCCGGACGCGCCCCGGGTGCTCGTCCTGACCACGTACGACACGGACGCCGACATCCTGGCGGCCGTGGAGGCGGGCGCCTCCGGGTATCTGCTCAAGGACGCGCCGCCGGAGGAGCTGGCGGCGGCCGTGCGCACGGCGGCGGCCGGGCAGTCGGCGCTCGCCCCGGCGGTGGCGCACCGGCTGATGGACCGTATGCGCACCCCGGCGGAGGCGCTCACCCGCCGGGAGCTGGAGGTGCTGCGACTGGTCGGCGACGGGCTCTCCAACCTCCAGATCAGCAAGCGCCTCTTCCTGAGCCAGGCGACCGTCAAGTCCCACCTCGTCCATATCTACGCAAAGCTGGGAGTGGAGTCGCGCACGGCGGCGGTCGCGGCGGCAGGCGCGCGCCGACTGATCCGGCGACCGGGCTGATTTCCCCTACGCTCGCGCGTCACCGAGGACGCGCAGGGGCATGCATGCGGGCATGTGTCCGGCCTGACCCGCGTGGAGGCCCCGTATGCCACAGACAGCCCGCCAGTACTGGTGGAATCTGCAAGGACGCACCAGGCTCAACTTCAACTGGGGCATCATCAACCACGACTCGACCGTGATCATCACCGCGTCCGAGTACAGCGTGGACAACAACGACCCCCGGCACAGCCCCCGGTTCATCGGCGCCGCCACGGTCACGGTGGAGAACATCAGCCCGCACTCGCCGCCCTACGACCCCAACCACGGCGTGACGTTCACGGTCAACGTGGAGTGGGGCGCGCCGCTGCACATCGTCACCGACATCACCGTCCTGGACGGCCCGCCGGTCGCCATCGAGTACCAGAACGGCTGAGGGGGGCCGATGCCGCGTACCGCACGCCAGTACTGGGCCGGCCTCCAGGGCCGTACCACGCTGAACTTCAACTGGGGCGCCATCGACCACGACTCGACGGTGATCGTCACGGTCTCCGAGTTCAGTGTCGACCCGGGCGACCTCAAACACAGCCCCCGGTTCACGGGCGCGGCGCCGGTGCGGGTGAGCAACATCAGCCCGCACTCCCCGCCGTACGACCCCAACCACGGCGTGACGTTCGTGGTGACCGTCGACTGGGGCGCGCCGCTGCACATCGTCACCGACATCACGGTCCTCGACGACAAGCCGGTCTACCGCCTGTGGGACGGCGGCCGGCTGGCCTTCGCGATGCAGCCGCAGCAGCAGACCAACTGGTGCTGGGCGGCGGTCTCGACCAGCATCGCGCTCTACTACAACGCGGGAAGCACCTGGACGCAGTGTGCGGTGGCCAACTCGCAGACCGGGCGCACCGACTGCTGCGGCGGCGGGGCGAGCGGCGCCGGCTGCAACTCCCAGCAGCCGCTGGACAACCCGCTGCGGATCGTCGGCCACTTCGACCGGATGGTGAACAGCCGGGTGGACTTCGCGGGCGTCGAGTCCGAGATCAAGGCGGGCCGCCCGCTGTGCGTGCGGATCGGCTGGTCGACCGGCGGCGGTCACTTCCTCACCGCGATGGGCGTGGACGCGCCGCAGAGCGGTTCCAGCGCGATCGTGGCCGTGGACGACCCGATCTACGGCCGCTCCGACCAGGTCTACAACACGCTCGCGACCAGCTACCAGGGCAGTGGATCCTGGACCCACAGCTACTACACCGGGGCTTAGGGACGGACCATGGCGCTTCAAGTACCGCAGCCACCCGAAGAGTCGCGCTCGGCCGCCGAGGCCGGCGTCGAGCTCCTGGCGGGGCTCGGCCGGGTCCGCACCGCGACCCTGCTGCCCGCGACGGCCGACGAGCTCCGGCTCGCCCATCCGCTCCAGATGTACGTGATCGGCCTCGCCGATCTGCCGGACGGCCTGGACCGGGCCCGGCCGGTGGCCTGGCGCTATCTCGTCCAGCACGACTCGGGGCCGGTCGCGCTCGCCGAGACGGTACGGGATGAGGCGGGCGGGCATGTCTTCAGCCAGCTCAACTACGGGCCGTTCGTCGCGGGGACGGCCGCCGCGCTGGAGGCGGCGGGGCATGAGCCGGGGGACGCGGAGGTGCGGCTGCTGCACCTTCCCGCCGTCCATCTGATCGCCGTCTGGCGGCACTCGCCCGGCTCGGACACCCTGGTCCCGGCGGCCCCGGCGCCGACGGGGGTCGAGGCGGACCGGGCGTATCCGGCGGCCGAGCTCTTCGCGCTGCTGGCCCGGCACGCCCCGCAGGGCGTGCTGCCGCCGGAGGCGCAGGACGACCGGGGCGGCGGCTGAGCCCGGATCACCCGGGCACCCGGACGGAAGGGCGCCGACGGCCACGCACGGGCCGGCGGCAGGGTCGTCGGGCCGCACCTCAGCGCGGCGGCTCCCCGAACAGGTCCACGGCCTCCCGGACCCCCTTCACGGCCACGGACAGCGCGCTCACCGACCCTATGGATCCCGCGATCAGCAACAGCGAGCGGCGCAGGCGTAACACCTCCGGGGCGCCGGAGAGCGCCATCGCGTCCAGCGCCGCGAGCTCGTCCTCGGCGACCGCCCGGTCGGGGAACTCCCCCGGGTACCCCGCCAGCTCCCGGCGCAGCCGTGCCACGGCGCCCCGCAGCCCCGCCACCCTCGGATCCACACTCACGGGCCACTGCTCCACGCGTCGCAACACGATTCCTTCCCCCCGCACGCCTTCGTGCCGGTGCTCACAGCCCGTCAGCGAAGGTCAACTGACGGGAGTTGCGGGTCAGTTAACGCCATCGCGCCCGGCGCGCGCCAGCGTGTGGACGGAATTCGGGGGGCGCATTCGGTATACGTGGGGCCATGACACCTCCGAAGAACGACGAATCGCAGGTCGTGGGCCTGCTCCTGGCGGCCGGCGGCGGGCGGCGCCTCGGCGGGCGCCCCAAGGCCCTGCTGACCCACCGGGGGCGCCCGCTGGTGGAGCACGCCGTACGGATGCTGCGCGAGGGCGGCTGCGCCCGCGTCCATGTGGTGCTCGGGGCAGCCGCGGACGAGGTACGGGCCCGCGCCCGGCTGGAGGGCTGCGTGCTGGTGGACAACCCGGAGTGGGCCGAGGGCATGGGCTCCTCCCTGCGCGTGGGGCTCGCCTCGCTGGTCGGCACGGGGGCGGGAGCCGCCCTGGTCGGCCTGGTGGACCAGCCCGGTATCGGCTCGGAGGCGATCGGGCGCGTACGGGCCGCGTACCGCTCACCGGACTCGCTCGCGGCGGCCTCGTACGACGGCAGGCGCGGCCATCCCGTCCTGTTCGGCGCCGACCGGTGGCGGCCGGTGGCGGCGAGCGCGCACGGCGACCGGGGGGCGCGCGCCTATCTCGCGGAGCACGAGCGGGAGATCACGCTGGTGGAGTGCGCGGACGTGGCCGAGCCGTACGACATCGACACCGAGGAGGATCTCGGGCGGCTCGGCTGATCCTCCGGTACACCTGGAGTGAACACGGTGGCACCGAGCGCCACGGTCTGTCGACCCGGAGAATCTCGACATCAACAAACCATTGAACTTCCACCATGAGGAAACTAGTATCCACTGTTCAGAAGCGCCCGATTGATTGAGACGGCGCCCCCAGTCGCATCCCGGGGCCTGGCACTCAGTGCCTTTTGTCTGCACCCGGCGGCCGGCCAGGGCACCGCCCGCGAAGGAGTGACAGCACATGTCCGCACCAGCGCCGTCCCCGCTGGCCATCGTCGACGCCAAGCCCCTGCCCCGGCAGGACGAGGTGCTCACCGACGCGGCCCTCGCTTTCGTGGCCGAGCTGCACCGGCTGTTCACGCCCCGCCGTGACGAGCTCCTGCTCCGCCGCCAGGAGCGCCGCACCGAGTTCTCGGCGAGTGCCCGTACCTCCACCCTCGACTTCCGCCCCGAGACCGCCGCCGTGCGCGAGGGCGACTGGAAGGTCGCCCCGGCCCCGGCCGCGCTCAACGACCGCCGGGTCGAGATCACCGGCCCGACCGACCGCAAGATGACCATCAACGCGCTGAACTCGGGCGCGAAGGTGTGGCTGGCGGACTTCGAGGACGCCTCCGCCCCCACCTGGGAGAACGTGGTCCTGGGCCAGCTCAATCTGATCGACGCCTACGAGCGGAAGATCGACTTCACCGACCCGAAGTCGGGCAAGTCGTATGCGCTCAAGGACGCGGACGAGCTCGCCACCGTCGTGATGCGCCCGCGCGGCTGGCATCTGGAGGAGCGCCACCTGCGCTTCGACGGCCGCCCGGTCCCCGGCGCCCTGGTCGACTTCGGCCTCTACTTCTTCCACAACGCCAAGCGCCTGATCGAGCTCGGCAAGGGCCCCTACTTCTACCTCCCCAAGACCGAGTCGTATCTGGAGGCCCGCCTCTGGAACGACGTCTTCGTCTTCGCGCAGGACTACGTCGGCATCCCGCAGGGCACCGTCCGCGCGACCGTCCTGATCGAGACGATCACGGCCGCGTACGAGATGGAGGAGATCCTCTACGAGCTGCGCGACCACGCCGCCGGGCTCAACGCGGGCCGCTGGGACTACCTCTTCTCGATCGTCAAGAACTTCCGTGACGGCGGCGCCAGGTTCGTCCTGCCGGACCGCAACGCGGTCACCATGACGGCGCCGTTCATGCGCGCCTACACCGAACTCCTCGTCCGCACCTGCCACAAGCGCGGCGCGCACGCCATCGGCGGCATGGCGGCCTTCATCCCGTCCCGCAGGGACGCCGAGGTCAACAAGGTCGCCTTCGAGAAGGTCAAGGCCGACAAGGACCGCGAGGCGGCCGACGGCTTCGACGGCTCCTGGGTCGCGCACCCGGACCTGGTGCCGATCGCGATGGCCTCCTTCGACGCCGTCCTCGGCGACCGGCCGAACCAGAAGGACCGCCTGCGCGAGGACGTGTCCGTGGCGCCCGGCGATCTGATCGCCATCGACTCGCTCGACGCCAGGCCCACCTACGACGGTCTGCGCAACGCCGTCCAGGTCGGCATCCGCTACATCGAGGCCTGGCTGCGGGGCCTGGGCGCGGTCGCCATCTTCAACCTCATGGAGGACGCGGCCACCGCCGAGATCTCCCGCTCGCAGATCTGGCAGTGGATCAACGCGGGTGTGGTCTTCGAGAACGGCGAGCTCGCCACCGCCGACCTCGCCCGCAGGGTCGCGGCGGAGGAACTGGCCGCGATCCGCGCCGAGATCGGCGAGGAGGCCTTCGCGGCCGGCCGCTGGCAGCAGGCCCACGACCTGCTCCTGAAGGTCTCCCTCGACGCGGACTACGCGGACTTCCTGACGCTGCCCGCCTACGAGCAGCTGATCGGCTGACCCGACGTCAATTCCCGCGGGGCCGGGGCGGATCGTCCGCCTCCGGCCCCGCGCCGCGTCCGTCCTGCCAGAATGAGCGGATGTTACGTGGAGGCAGGGTCGCCGTGGTCGGCGGCAGTATCGCGGGGTGCGCGGCGGCCCTGGCCGCCCACCGGGGCGGCGCGGCGGAGGTCACCGTCTTCGAACGGGCCTCGGGCCGGCTCGCGGACCGGGGCGTGGGGCTGGCCATGCACAACGACCGGTACGCGGAGCTGGAGGCGGCCGGTTACCTCGACGCCACGATGCCATGGCTCCAGCTGAGCCGGCGGTGCTGGTACGTACGGGACGGCTCGGCGCCGCTGGGACGGCGGGTCGGGGTGCTGCCATTCCCCTTCCGTACGTACAACTGGGGCCCGCTCTGGCACGAACTGCGCGACCGGGTGCCCGGGTCCGCCCGCTTCCGGGCCGGGACGGCCGTCGAGGCGGTGGAGGCCACCCCGGACGGCGTGGAGCTGGTGAGCGGCGGCGCGAGCGAGCGGTTCGACCTGGTGATCGGGGCCGACGGCTACCGCTCGGTGGTCCGCACGGCCGCCTGCCCCCAGGTGCGTCCGCGCTACGCGGGCTATCTGGCCTGGCGGGGCGCGTTCGCGGCCGAACGGCTGACGGCGCCGGAGCTGTGGCCCGACGAGGACTGCGTGTACGCGGTGTTCCCCGGCGGACACGTCATCATCTACCGCATCCCCGACGGGCGGGGCGGGCTGCGGGTCAACTGGGTGCTGTACACCGCCCCTCCCCCGGATCTCGATCTGCGCTTCGACAACCCCACCAGCCTGCCGCCCGGCACCCTCGCCGCCACCCTGCACACCCGGCTCGCGCACATCGCCGACACCTCCCTCGCGCCCTACTGGGGCGAGCTGGTGCGGACGACCACCGCCGAGGAGCTCTTCGTCCAGCCGATGTACGACTTCACCGCGCCGCGCTACGCCACCGGCCGTCTGGTCCTGGCGGGCGACGCGGCGACGGTGGCCCGTCCGCACACCGGCGGCGGCGCGGTCAAGGCGCTCCAGGACGCCACCGCCCTGGAGGCGTGCCTCACCGCCGCACCGGACTGGCCGTCGGCGCTGCGCGCGTACGACACGGGCCGGGCGGCGAGCGGCAGGTCCATGGTGGAGCTGGGCCGGCAGCTCGGTGCCGGGCTGGTCGAACGGACCCCGGACTGGAGCGCGATGGAGCAGAGCGGCCTGGAGGAGTGGTGGCGGCGGGCGGACGGCTCGGGCGCGTTCGGCGGTCGCCGCCTCACCTCGTAGCCGTCACCCCGACGACCACCGTGCGCCGGGCGGAGAGGTCGCCCCATCTGCCGTCCGGGAGGCGGGCGCGGAGCCCGACGCTGTAGCGGGTGCCGGGCTTCTCGGCGGAGACGGTGAGGCTGTACGTCGCCCGGCCCGGGGGCGGCGCCGCGCCGAACACGATGGTGGTGGTCAGCGTTCCGTTCAGGAAGAGCTGGTAGGAGGTGACCGGGCCGCCGGTGTCGGGCGGGCGCCAGGAGAGTTCGACGGTCGGGACCCCCGCCACCTCCCCGTAGCGCGCGCTCAGCCCGGTGGGTGCCGTACTGGGGGGCGCGCCCGGCGCGGACGCCGTGGTGAGGTCCACGGCGCCGCTGTCCGGCGAGGAGTGGTCGGCGGCGTCGCGGGCGCGGACGGTGAAGGTGTAGACGGTCCCGGGCCGCAGCCCGGTGACCCGGGCGCTCGTCTCCCGGCCGGAGACGCTGTGGATACGTACGTCCTCCTGATAGACGTCGTAGGAGGTGACGCCCACGTCGTCGGTGGAGCGCCGCCAGCTCAGCACCGCCGCGCGGCTTCCCTCGGCCCGGCCCCGCAGCGCGCCGGGGGCGGTGGGCGGCCCGTGGTCGGCGGGGC
>NZ_JBJHPC010000292.1:0-8887 GCF_045257485.1 Streptomyces sp. YS-3
GCGGTGTCGGGCTCGCCGCCGCCCGTTCCTCCGGTACCCCCGTCACCGGAGGACTTGGCGCTGTCACCGGACGAGTCCGAGTCGCCGCAGGCGGCGAGGGCGGCGGCGAGCCCGACACCGCCGACCGCCGCGACGACGGTACGGCGGGCCGGGCCCGGCTCGGACGGAAGAGCTTGGGTGCTCATACTGGCTTTCCCTTCACCTTGCTACAGGGGGCTGCGTCAAGGGATACGGCCCCGCCCGGCCGGCTGTTCAGACGCCCAGGGATTTCTTCAGGAAGTCGAGATCGAGCCACAGCAGGGTGTCGGCCACACCTTCCGCGGTGACCATATGGCTCTGGCCCGCCAGCGGAAGCACGCTGTGCGGCTTGCCCGCCGCGAGCAGCGCCTGCGAGAACCGCAGCAGGTGTGCGGGCACCACATTGTCGTCCGCCATCCCATGGACGAGCATCAGCGGCCGGGTCAGCCTGTGGGCGTGCGTGACCAGTGAGCCGCGCTCGTAGTTCTCCGGCTGCACATGCGGGTGGCCGAGATACCGCTCCTTCCAGTGGGTGTCGTAGAGCGTGAGATCGGTCGGCGCCGCGCCCGCCACCGCCGCGTGGAACACATCCGGCCGGTGCAGCACGGCCGCCGCGGCCAGATACCCGCCGAACGACCAGCCCCGGATGCCCACGCGCCCGGTGTCCAGGTCGGGGAAGCGCTCGGCAGCCGCCCGCAGCGCCTCGATCTGGTCCTCCAGGACCGGGGTGAGCTGGTCGCCGTGGATGCTGGTGCGCCACGCCTCGCCGCGCCCCGGGGTGCCGCGTCCGTCGATGGACAGGACCGCGAACCCCTGCTCCGCGAACCACTGGTTCACCGCGTGGTGCCAGGCACCGGTCCGTACGACGGTCTGTATCCCCGGACCTCCGTACGAATGGATCACGACGGGCAGCCGGGCCGCGCCCTCGCGGTGCCAGGACGGCAGATAGAGCGCGGTGCGCAGCCCGCGTTCGCCGAGCGAGAGGAAGAGCGGTGCCGGTGTCACCGAGGGCCGCTCGCTCAGCACGCCGATCCGGCCCGTCGGCTTGCCCTCGCGCAGGACGGTGACGGTGTGGCCGTCCGGGGTGCGGCTGTCGACGACGAGGGTGTCGCCGCCGACGACGGCGGTGTGCACCCCGGGCTCCTCGGTGAGGCGGGTGCAGCCGGAGCCGGGCGCGTACGCCCAGACGTGGGTCTCGGTCGGCTCGTCGCTCGCCGTGAAGTAGACCGTCTCGCCCGTCGAGCCGAGGATCGCGCGCACCCGCAGACCGGCCGGAAGACCGTCTCCGAGGCGGGCTCCGGAACGGCCCGCCGCCATGGCTCCCGGGGTGAACTCCAGCCAGTGATGGTCGTGGTGATGACCGATCACCTCGACCGCCCCGCTCGCCGGGTCGATGGCGAGGTCGTACGCGGTGCGCTGGTCCCGGGTCTGGACGGTGGCGAACGGGCCGTCCGCGTCCCAGCCGCCCTGCACCAGGTACTCGAAGGCCGGGTCGGTCCAGACGCCCGCCGGGTGCGAGGCCGGGTCCGCCGCGCGGGGCAGCCGCACCGCCACCCGCTCGCCGTCGACGCGGACGACGACCAGGGACACCACCGCGTTGGCCGTGCCCGCCGCGGGGTACGCCAGCACGCGCGGGGCCCTGTCCGGATGGGAGGGATCGCTCAGATACCAGCGCTGGACGGGCGACTCGTCCACCCGCGCCACCAGGAGCGCCGAACCGTCCGGGGACCACCAGGAGCTGCGCGTGCGGCCGATGGACTCGGCGGAGACGTGGTCGGTCAGCCCGTAGGAGATCTCCGGGCCCTCCGGATCGAGCAGTCGGCGGTCACCGGTGCCGTCGGCCCGTACGACGTGCAGGGCGCGCCCGCTCACGTACGAGACGAGCGTGCCGTCGGGGGAGAGGCGCGGGTCCATGGCCGGCCCGGCCGTGGGGAGGGGGCGCGGCGCGCTCCCGTCCGTCCCGGCCAGCCAGAGTTCGCCGGAGAGCGCGAAGACCACGGTGCGGACGGCCGCGTCGGTGGCGTACGCGACGATCCCGCCGCCGCTCTCGCGCGCCCGCTCGCGGCGGGTCAGCTCCTCCTGCGGCACCTCGCCCGGCCCGCCGAGCGCGCGCGGGTCGACGAGGACGCGCTCCTCACCGTTCTCGAACAGCCACAGCGAGCCGAGCGGCGAGCGCCCGTCGGCGGTGCGGACGAACAGCACCCGTTCGCCGTCGGGGGAGACGGTGAAGTTCTTGGGGACGCCGAGGGTGAAACGCTTGGTGCGGGCGAACTGGAGGGGGAAGTCCTCGGCGGTCCGCGGCCGGGCGGTCTTCTCCCGGATGTTCTCTTCCATGGGCATGGCGAAGCGTCCCTTCGGGGTCTGAGTGATCGAACAGTCGCATCCGCGCCAGTAGCCTGGCCAGATGCTCAATGAAGTGACAGCGACCCGCTACGTCACGCCCTTGCGTGAGGGCGGCTCGCTCCCGGGGATCGTCGAGGCCGACGATCTCGGTACGTACGTCATGAAGTTCACCGGCGCCGGACAGGGCCGCAAGACCCTGGTGGCGGAGGTGATCTGCGGAGAGCTGGCCCGACGGCTGGCTCTGCGCGTACCCGAACTGGTCACCATCCAGCTCGACCCCGTGATCGGGCTCTCGGAGCCGGACCAGGAGGTGCAGGAGCTGCTGAAGGCGAGCGGTGGGCTGAATCTCGGAATGGACTACTTGCCCGGTTCGCTCGGGTTCGACCCGCTCGCCTATGAGGTGAGCCCCGCCGAGGCGGGCCGGGTCGTCTGGTTCGACGCGTTGATCAACAACGTCGACCGTTCGTGGCGGAACCCTAACATGCTGGTGTGGCACGGCGATCTGTGGCTCATCGACCACGGCGCCACGATGATCTGGCACCACAACTGGCCGGGCGCGCGGGCCTCGGCCGCCAAGCCCTACAACGCCTCCGACCACGCCCTCGCCCCCTTCGGCCCCGATGTGGCCTCGGCCGCCGCCGAGTTGGCGCCGCTGGTGACCGAGGAGCTGCTGACCGAGGTCACCGCGCTGGTGCCCGACGAGTGGCTGGTGGACGAGCCCGGCTTCGGGACGACGGACGCGCTGCGCCGGGCGTACGTGGAGCCGCTGTTGGCGCGCGCCGCCGACATCCACGAGCGGATCACGCTGGGCGCGCCCGCCAGGACCGCTCCCTCCCAGGCACCCGGCTGGCTCACCGACCACCTCAAGCCCTGGCCGCACCCCACCAAGGACAGCAAGACCGGCCAGCCCGGCGAGAAGGACGGCAAGTGAGCGACCGCGATGTCTTCGAGTACGCGCTGCTGCGCGTGGTGCCGCGCGTCGAGCGCGGGGAGTGCTTCAACGCCGGGGTGCTGGTGTACTGCCGGGCCAGGTCCTTCGTCGCGGCCCGTACGCATCTGGACGAGGCCAAGCTGAGGGCGCTCGACCCGCGGGCGGACGTGGCCGGGGTGCGGGCGGCGCTGCGGGCGGTCGAGGGGGTCTGCGGCGGCGGTACGGCGGCCGGGCAGGCGGCGGGCGACGACCCGGGCCGGCGCTTTCGCTGGCTGATCGCGCCGCGCTCGACGGTCGTGCAGCCCGGCCCGGTGCACACCGGGCTCACCGCGGATCCGGCGGCGGAGACCGAGCGGCTGCTCGACCTGCTGGTCCGCTAGGGCGTAATGCGAAGGAGCGCCGTCCGGGGGCAGGCAGGACTTCCACGACATGTCCCGGAGCGGGCCGCGCGGGTGTGACCTTCGCCGGGGGATCCGTGTGCCGTTGACACCGGGTGCCAGGGCTTCTAGCGTCTCGTCTGCTGAAGCTACTAAGCGGTTGCTCAGGGACGAGGAGCCGCGGATCCCCAGGGCGAGGAGAACAGCATGTCCACCACCGAGCAGCGTGTCGCCATCGTGACCGGGGCGGCCCGGGGCATTGGCGCCGCGACCGCCGTCCGGCTCGCGGCCGAGGGCCGCGCGGTCGCCGTACTCGACCTCGACGAGGCGGCCTGCAAGGACACCGTCGAGAAGATCACGGCGGCGGGCGGGAAGGCGATCGCCGTCGGCTGCGACGTCTCCGACAGCGCCCAGGTCGAGGCGGCCGTGGCGCGTGTCGCCGCCGAGCTGGGGGCGCCCACCGTCCTCGTCAACAACGCGGGCGTCCTCCGCGACAACCTGCTCTTCAAGATGAGCGAGTCCGACTGGGACACCGTGATGAACGTGCACCTCAAGGGCGCGTTCCTGATGGCCAAGGCCGTCCAGAAGCACATGGTCGACGCGGGCTGGGGCCGTATCGTCTCGCTCTCCTCGTCCTCCGCGCTCGGCAACCGCGGTCAGGCCAACTACTCCGCCGTCAAGGCGGGCCTCCAGGGCTTCACCAAGACCCTCGCCAAGGAGCTCGGCAAGTTCGGCGTCACCGCCAACGCCGTCGCCCCCGGCTTCATCGTCACCGAGATGACCGCGCAGACCGCCGCCCGGGTCGGCATGGGCTTCGAGGACTTCCAGGCCGCCGCGGCCACCCAGATCCCCGTGCAGCGCGTCGGCACGCCGGAGGACATCGCCAACGCCATCGCCTTCTTCACCGGCGACGACGCGGGCTTCGTCTCCGGCCAGGTGCTGTACGTGGCCGGCGGACCCCTCAACTGAAGCCGGGAGAGCACACCATGACGGACACTCAGCTCCCGGAGCTCTCCGGCCGGGTCGCCCTGGTCACCGGCGCGAGCCGGGGCATCGGCTACGGCGTCGCCGAGGCGCTGGTCGCCCGCGGCGACCGCGTCTGCATCACCGGCCGGGGCGAGGACGCCCTCAAGGAGGCCGTCGAGCGGCTCGGCGCGGACCGGGTCATCGGCGTCGCCGGCAAGGCCCACGACGAGGCCCATCAGGGCGTCGCGGTGGAGCGCGCCATGGAGGCCTTCGGCCGGATCGACTTCCTGGTCAACAACGCGGGCACCAACCCGGTCTACTCGCCGATGGCCGAGCTCGACCTGAACGTGGCGCGCAAGGTCTACGAGACCAATGTGATCTCCGCGCTCGGCTTCGCCCAGCAGACCTGGAAGGCCTGGCAGAAGGAGAACGGCGGCGCGATCGTGAACATCGCGTCCGTCGCCGGCCTCGCCCCCTCGCCCTTCATCGGCGCGTACGGGATGAGCAAGGCGGCCATGGTCAACCTGACCCTCCAGCTGGCGCACGAGTTCGCGCCCGACGTCCGGGTCAACGCCATCGCCCCCGCGGTGATCAAGACCAAGTTCGCCCAGGCGCTCTACGAGGGCCGCGAGGAGGAGGCCGCCGCGAGCTACCCCCTCAAGCGCCTCGGGGTGCCCTCGGACATCGGGGGAGCGGTGGCGTTCCTCACCTCCGAGCAGTCCGCCTGGGTGACCGGGCAGACGCTGGTGGTCGACGGCGGGCTCTGCCTCGGCGCGGGCGTGCACTGACGCCACGGGTGCACTGACGCCACGCGTGCGCGGGGCCCCGCGCACGCGCGCCCGGGTGTCCCGCGCGCGTACCCGGAGTAGGATGATCTTCATACCGGTGAGTAGCGTTCCGGTTTGCCCCTCGATATCCCAAGTGCCCCGCTCGGTCCTCCAGTTGACCGGGCGGGGCGCTGCGGTATGGTCTGCCGACCCATGGCTGAACGAGGAGCGTGCACGTGTTCAACCGGACCATATGCCTGCGCACCACCGCGGCCCTTGCGTCCATGTCGTCGTTGGCCCTGCTGAGCGGCTGCGGCCTGCTTTCCAGCAGTGGTTCGGAGACCGAGCAGACGATCAAGGTCGGCACGGTGAGCGAGCCCAGCACCCTCGATCCGGCCGCCTCCTGGGACGGCTCCTGGGAGCTGTTCCGCAACGTCTTCCAGACGCTCCTGTCGTTCCCGACCGGCAGCAACGCGCCCCAGCCGGACGCGGCGGAGAGCTGCCGGTTCAAGGACTCGGGCAGCCGTACGTTCCAGTGCACGCTCCGCAAGGGCCTGGTCTTCTCCAACGGCGACAAGATCGACGCGGCGGCGGTGAAGTACTCGATCGACCGCATTGTGAAGATCAATGTGAAGGCGGGCCCCAAGGGTCTGCTCACCAGCCTGGACCGGGTCACCGCCGACGACGAGCGGACCGTCACCTTCCATCTGAACAAGCCGGACGCGACGTTCCCCTTCGTGCTGGGCGCCCCCGCCATGTCCATCGTGGACCCCCGGTCCTACCCGGCGGACGCGCTGCGCGACGACGGCGGGCTCACCGGCTCCGGCCCGTACACCCTGGAGTCGTACCACGCGGGCGACCGGGCCGAGCTGAAGAAGAACCCCCACTACGCGGGGTTCGCGCAGCTCAAGAACGACGCGGTCTCGATCCGCTACTTCAAGGACTCCGGCGCCATGGTGGAGTCCCTCAAGAAGAAGCAGATCGACGTCACCTACCGGGGCCTGACCGCCGACGAGGTCGTGGACGTCCAGAACGAGAAGGCCGCGGGCAAGCCGCTCCAGCTGGTCGAGACGGTCGGCACCGAGATCCGCTTCCTGGTCTTCAACCCCAAGGACCCGCTCGCCGCCAACCCGGCCGTACGCCGGGCCGTCGCCCAGCTCGTCGACCGCGACGCGCTGGTGGCCAAGGTCTACAAGGGCACGGCCGAGCCGCTGTACTCGATGGTGCCCAAGGGCGTGGCCGGGCACACCGTGAGCTTCTTCGACTCCTTCGGCGCCCCCAGCGTCCCCAAGGCCAAGGGCATCCTGCGCCGCGCCGGGATCACCGACCCGGTGCCGCTGAGCCTCTGGTACACCACCGACCGCTACGGCTCCTCCACGGCGCTGGAGTTCGCCGAGATCAAACGGCAGCTGGAGGCCTCCGGGCTGTTCACGGTCACCCTGCAGGACCGCCCCTGGAAGGCGTACACGCAGGGCATGCAGGACGGTGAGTACCCCGTCTTCGGGCGCGGCTGGTTCCCGGACTTCCCCGACCCGGACAACTTCATCGCGCCCTTCGTCGGCAAGGAGAACGCGGTCGGCACCCCGTACGAGCCCAGGGAGATCGTCGAGCAGCTGATCCCGCAGACCCGCGAGGTCTCCGACCGGGGCGCGGTCAGCAAGAAGTTCGAGCGGGCCCAGGACGTGCTCTCCGACGACGTGCGGCTGCTGCCGCTGTGGCAGGGCAAGCTCTATGTGGCGGCCAGCGACGAGATCGCCGGCGGCGAGCGTGCCATCGACCCCCAGACGGTCATGTGCATGTGGGAGCTGCACCGCAAGACCAGCTGGTAGGAGGCCCGGCGCCGCGGGCGCGGCAGGCGTTGTCAGTGGCGGCCGGTAGGTTTTTCGGTATCTCGCACCGCAGGGTGCGGGAACCGGACATCCCACGGAGGTTGTTGACGTGACCGACATCGCCATGCTGCCCGAGTCCTGGCGCGGCGTCCTCGGCGAGGAGCTCCAGAAGCCGTACTTCAAGGAGCTCACCGACTTCATCGAGGAAGAGCGGGCGAAGGGTCCCGTCTACCCGCCGCGCGAGGAGGTCTTCGCCGCCCTCGACGCGACTCCGTACGACAAGGTGAAGGTCCTGGTCCTCGGCCAGGACCCGTACCACGGCCCGGACCAGGGCCACGGGCTGTGCTTCTCGGTGCGCCCGGGCGTCAGGACGCCGCCGTCACTGCGCAACATCTACAAGGAGATGCACGAGGAGCTCGGCCACCCGGTGCCGGACAACGGCTATCTGATGCCCTGGGCCGAGCAGGGCGTTCTGCTGCTCAACGCGGTGCTGACCGTCCGCGAGGGCGAGGCCAACTCCCACAAGGGCAAGGGCTGGGAGAAGTTCACCGACGCGGTGATCCGCGCGGTCGCCGAGCGCCCGGACCCGGCGGTCTTCGTGCTCTGGGGGAACTACGCGCAGAAGAAGCTCCCCCTCATCGACGAGGAGCGGCACATCGTGGTGAAGGGCGCCCACCCCTCGCCGCTGTCGGCCAAGCGGTTCTTCGGCTCGCGGCCCTTCACCCAGATCAACGAGGCGGTGGCGGCGCAGGGCCACGAGGCGATCGACTGGCGCATCCCGGACCTGGGCTGACCCGGCCCGGGCGCCCGCGCCGCCATCCGCGCGGGCGCCCGGCTCCGAGGGGGCTCAGCTCCGAGGTGCCCGTCTCCGAGGGTGCTCAGGCGCCTTCGAGCCGCCGCTCCAGCCGGTCGAGGGCGGCCCGGATCCCGTTCCCGTACGCGTCGTCCGCGAGCGCGTCCAGGGCGGTGCGCGCCCGGTCCAGATGGAGCCGGGCGGCTTCCGGGCGGTGCAGCTTCACATAGTCCGCCGCCAGGTTCAGATGGAGCGAGGGATAGAAGGCCCGGACCGCGAGCGAGGCGTGGTGCGCGTCGAGCCGGTCCTGGTCCAGGGCGTCGGCAGCCGCCAGCGCCCGCAGGTCCCAGGCCAGTTCGTCGCCCGCGTCGTCCTGCGCGTCCGCCATGTAGTGCGCCAGCGTGCAGCGGTGCAGCGGGTCGCCGAGCTCGCCGATCTCCGCCCAGATGGCACCGAAGCGGTTGCGCGCCTCCTCCCGGTCGCCGCCGTGCAGGAGCATCAGCGCCTGCCCGATCCGGGTCATGACGACGTCCTCCGACGCCTCCTGCTGCTCCACCACTGCGGCCTCCGCGAGCCTGTCGTACGCATCCCGTCGCCTCGACGCTAGCCGCCCGCACCGACAATCGGGCTGAGGCTCCGGCGCGGCCCCGGGGCCTGTCGCTACTTCCCGTAGGTCTCCTCGCAGATCCGCGCCT
Source organism: Streptomyces sp. YS-3 (assembly GCF_045257485.1). Lineage (NCBI taxonomy): Bacteria > Bacillati > Actinomycetota > Actinomycetes > Kitasatosporales > Streptomycetaceae > Streptomyces > Streptomyces sp. YS-3. The sequence goes on from NZ_JBJHPC010000292.1 coordinate 8,720, forward strand.
GCGGACTGTCCGGACGCCAGCCGCCCAGCGACCGGCCCAGGTCACAGACGTCGTCCCCGATCAGCGGCGGGGGAGCGGGCACCCGCGGTACGGCCGGGTGCGGCGCGGGGCGCGGGTGCGGACGCGGGTGCGGCGCCGGCGGATGGGCGCGCGGACGCGGAACGGGAG
>NZ_JBJHPC010000293.1:0-8874 GCF_045257485.1 Streptomyces sp. YS-3
GCACCGCGCCGGCCCCGAACAGGGCGAGCAGCAGACGCCGCCCACCCTGTTCCCACCCGGCGGCCGTCCCGGCCCCGCCTCCGCACGCGGCAGCAAGCTCAAGCTGCCCGCCCACCGCATGACCACCGCCACCGTCGCGGGCGCCTATCCCTTCCTCGCCGAAGGCGGGCTCGGCGCCGAGGGCATCTACATCGGCCGTGACATGCATGCTGAGGCCAGTTTCTGTTTCGATCCGTTCGCGCTGTACGGGAAGATCGAGGGGTTCACCAACCCCAACGTGTTGTTGGCCGGAGTCATCGGCCAGGGCAAGAGCGCCCTGGCGAAGTCCTTCGCGCTGCGGTCCGTGGCCTTCGGCTACCGGGTCTACGTCCCGTGCGACCCCAAGGGCGAATGGACCCCGGTAGCCGCAGCCCTCGGCGGCACCTCCATCGCGCTCGGCCCCGGCCTGCCCGGCAAGCTCAACCCCCTGGACGCAGCCCCACGCCCGCCGTCGGTCTCCGAAACGGACTGGGCAAACGAGATCCGCAAACGGCGCCTGCTGCTCCTCGGCTCCCTGGCCCGCACCGTCCTCGGACGGGACCTGCTGCCCATGGAACACACCGGACTCGACGTCGCCCTGGACGCCGTCGTCACCCGCGCCACAGCCACCGGCCGCACCCCGCTGCTCGGCGACATCGCCACCATGCTCAACAACCCCAACGACCTCGACACCGCCGGCGGCCTGATGTCCGGCCGCCTCGGGGATGCCTCCCGCGACCTGGCCCACGCCATGCGCCGCCTCGTCCACGGCGACCTGGCCGGCATGTTCGACGCCCCCTCCACCGTCGCCTTCGACCCCAGCTCACCCATGCTCACCATCGACCTGTCCCGCCTGGGCGGCTCCGGCGACGACACCGCCCTCGTCCTCGCCATGACCTGCGCCGCCGCCTGGATGGAATCCGCGCTCTCCGACCCGAACGGCGGCCGGCGCTGGATCGTCTACGACGAAGCCTGGCGTCTCATGCGCCACCCCGGTCTGCTCCAGCGCATGCAGTCCCAGTGGAAACTCTCCCGCGGCCTGGGCATCGCCAACCTCATGGTCATCCACCGGCTCAGCGACCTCCTCACCGCCGGAGACGCCGGATCCCGCGGGCGGGCCCTGGCCGAGGGCCTGCTCGCTGACTGCTCCACCCGCATCATCTACCGCCAGGAGACCGACCAACTCCACGCCGCGGCAGCTCTGCTGGGCCTCACCTCCGTAGAGAGCGATGCCATCGCCCATCTCAACCGAGGACGCGGGCTATGGAAGGTCGCAGGCAGATCCTTTATCGTCCAACACCAACTACACCCACGCGAATTGGCGCTATTCGATACGGATGCCCGAATGCATTGAAAGGTCCGGCAGTTCCATCAACTTCGATGTTCAGCGCGAGCTGATACCCCGCAATACCACCCTCCACCTCATCGACGCGCTCGACGGCCTGAAGGCCAAACTCCTGGCCGCTGCCGCGCAGTTCGAGCTGCTCGATGAATTCGGCGGCGTGCCGGCCGAGCCCTCGTATGCCGAACTGCTCCAGCACACCGTCAGCGCCCAGGGCTTCTCCCGCGACGTCGTCCAACTGACTGCCGACTTCGCCCGGAGCACCCACAGTACGAACCGTGCCGGCAGCGTGGTCCTCGCCCATCTCGCTACGGCGGCCACCATGTCGAACCAGGCCGCGCCGCACTTCGCCGAAACCGCGGAGAGCGCCCTTTCCCTTCCCCTGTCCTCCAGCCCCACCGACCAGCAGTACCGGGAGAACCACATGGTCATCAACCACGCCACGGCCCGGGCCTATCTGCGACGCGCCTCGGAATCGCTCCGCGACGCGGCCAAGGAACTCAACACCCACCTCGAATTCCACCGATTCTTCTCGACAGCGGCCCTGCCACAGCCCCCGGCGTCACCGCAGTCCCAGCCGAGCACACGCCACCGGTAACCTCGCCGTTTCAGAGGAGGTCGTTTGAGACGGTGTCGGTGGGTGGGCATAGCGGCCCCGGCGCGGTGGACGGGTTTTTCCAAGATTCCTCGGGTCGCGGGTGGTCGAAGGCATGCCGGTCAGATGATCGGCCGGGGCAGCGCAGCGGGTCGGCGGAACACGGCGACGAGTTCGTGTCTCCAGGGCAGGTAGCGGGGCGGGACGGGGCGCGGGTGGACGCCTCGGCCGAGGAGCCGGGCAGCGGCAGGTTGGAGAACCAGGCGAGGAGGTCGAGCGCTGCGAGGCTGAGTTCGAGCCAGGCCGCGTTGATGACGACGTGGCTGGAAGGGAACCGGCCGAATCGGTACGTGGTGGCGGACCGCCAGTAACTGGAGGAGGCCCGCCTCCTCACCGGGGTAGGGGTGTCGGTAAGGAACACCAGGTGCCACAGGCGCTCGCCCTGGTCAAACAGCGAGAGGTTCGCTCCGGGGCGTGACCGCTCGCAGCGCACGATGATGTGCGTACCGTCGGGTAGCCGGTCAGTTTGACCATCCCGGCCACTGGTGCTGTATCAAGTCCACCCCGTAGAACTGTGTCCCGTGGGTCGGTGGAGAGAGGCTGTTGTGATGCGGTTATTGGCCGGGCGTTACGAACTGTCGGATCGTATTGGCTCGGGTGGGATGGGGGAGGTGTGGCGGGGCTGGGACCGAGTCCTGCACCGGACCGTGGCGGTCAAGGTCCTGCCTGGCTTCGCAGCGGATATCCAAGCCGCGGATCGGTTGGAGCGCGAGGCTCGGGCCGCCGCCAGGATCTCCGACGACCATGTGGTGACCGTTCACGACTACGGCCGTGACGGGGACACGGTCTACGTGGTGATGGAACTGGCCGACGGTCGCGCTCTCGACGCGGTTCTACGCGAGGAGGGACTGCTCAGCCTGGCTCAGGCCGTCGACTGGACGCGGCAGGTGTGTCTTGCGCTCGCCGCTGCCCACGCGAAGGGCGTGGTGCACCGCGACATTAAGCCGGCCAACGTGATGATCGGGTCTGGCGGCAAGGTAAAGGTGGTGGATTTCGGGATCGCTTGGTTCGATCCTGCACTGGGTCTGGAGCGGCTCAGCCGCAGTCACGCGGTCCTGGGCAGTGCACCCTGGATGTCTCCGGAACAGGCCCGGGGCCGTTCTGTGGACCACCGATCGGACCTTTACTCCGTGGGTTGCCTACTCCACCAACTGTTGACAGGCCAAACTCCGTTCGGGCAACGGGACGCTCTGGGCCACCTCGTGGCGCACGCGATGGAGGCCCCTGATCGGCCGAGTGCCCGACGCGCAGGCATACCTGACGAACTCGACCGGCTGGTGCTTGACCTGCTGGCCAAGGAGCCGGGCGGACGCCCCGCTTCCGCCCTGGATGTCGCGGACAGGCTCCAGAGGATCGGTGCCGGGCTCAACAGCATTCCCGATTCGGAGCGAGTAGCGGTCCAGCCGAGGCAGGGCGCGCAACAGTTACCCGTGTCGAGGGAGGGCAGCGGCACGGTCGGACTGACCGCGGGAGGGGATGCCGATGCCCCGGCAACCGCTCCGCCCGATCCGGATACCGCAGAACATCCACAGCCGGTGCCGCCTGCCGCCCACACGGTAAAGCGCCGTACGCTGCTCGTCGGCGCGCTGGTCACCGTGGTGACCGGCGGCGTAGTCGCCGTCACGGTGCTTCGAGACCCCCCGGACGGTGGTGGAACGGACGGCAAGGGCAGCAAAGGCCCTGTCCAGCCGAGCCCTGGAGCGACAAGCGCTCCGGCGCAGGTGATATGGCAGAAGCCTGCCAAGGGCCTTCCCCTTCCCGTCGCTCGCTGCGGGAAGGCAGTGCTCGCCGACGGGGAGAAAGCCCTGCATGCCGTAGACATCGGATCCGGGCGGGAGTTGTGGGCGTTTCCGGACGCGCCGGAGGACAAGGAGCACGACTGGACAATCAGTGCGGCTGGGGTTCTCTACACCAGCAGCGAGGGTCGGGTCAACCAGGTGGAAGCCGTCTCGGGGAAGAACCAGTGGAGCTACACGTTGCCGCTGGGTGACGACAGTATCAGCGCTTCCGGATCGGCTTCCCTCAGATTCTCTGCCGACGGCAAGACCCTCTATGCGGCGATGGCTGACCTGGTAGTCGCGCTGAACCCAGCAACGGGTGGGGCCCTGTGGACGTGGAAGTCACCCAAAACGCCGATCAACGGGCTGTACGCACCCTCCGACAAAATCATTTTGATTCGGGCCATGGCCAATGTCGACAACATGCTTTACGCGCTCAGCCCTATCACCCGCGAGGTGGTATGGCAGGGTTCCGTCGACAGAGTCGAAGTACACAACGGCCAGGTGTTCACCACGGGTTACAACCAAGGGTCGGCGATGTCCGTACTGAACATCGCTGACGGCACGGTCCGGTGGGAGGCGAAGGGGACCCTGGATCTCTACTTTCCCGCGGCCAAAACCGGCGTCTACGCCGATTATCCCACGGAAGGGACGCTCACGGGAATCTCACTCGACACCGGCAAGACTGTGTGGACGCAGACTGGCTACGACAACCCGGCGGCGGTTGGCACCCGTCTCATAGCCGGCGTCCGCGGCGACTCCGCGGGCGCCGGGATGGTCACCGCGGCGTTCGACCCGCGCGACGGCCACATACTCTGGAAAGCACGCGGCACCTTCCCGGTCCGCACCCTCCAGCCCGAAGACGGGGCCGGCCTCGACACCCCACGCTGGATATTGGCCACAACCGGCATCCAAGGCGGATTCGCCGCGCTCGCTCCGGAAACCGGCGAGATCACCTGGACCGCCTCATTTCCCGGCGAATACATCCACCGTGCGAGTCAGGACAAGGAGAGCGGCACCGTCTTCGTTGTCACCGGCAAGTCGATGACCTACGAAAAGGACCCTGCCGACACCGACAGCCTCTACGCGGTCCGCCTGCTGCACTGACGCGGGGCTACACACCCGCCGCGTGATCCGCTCTCATCTCCCGACCGCGTTCGTCCACCACCACGGCACCCGCATTGAACGGGTCCTCACCCACAATGCCTGCGCCTACCGCATGGCTTGGTCTGAAAGAACGTCCTGGCCGGACGCGGCGCGAGCGGCAAACTCAGCCCCGCCTGCCGGTCTCAGACCAACGGAAAGCCGAGCGCTTCAACCGCACCCTGCTCGACGAATGGGACCGCCTACGGCCCTACATCAGCAACGAACAGCGCACCACAGCCCTCGACACCTTCCTGCACATACAACGACCATCGCGGCCACAGCGCACTCGGACGTAAGCAGCCGAACAGCCGCTGCAACAACCCTGCGGGTCATACGCCTAGAACCGCACCGGGCCTCTGCCCGCCCACGCCGTCAGGAGATCCCACCTGTCCACACCTTCCGCCATACCCGCAGTCCCCACCGCCAGCGTCACCACCCCCACCGATCCAGGCGGCCGTTATGTCTACGGCCGTCAGGTACTTGCGCTCACCGACCTGCTCAACGCAGCCACGTCCTTTGAGGACGTGGCTGCCCTGACCGACCAAATCCTGGAACCGACCGACGGCCTCCTGGAGCGGCTCGCCGAGTTCTTTGAAGCGGCGGCCGAGAAGGCCAAGGAGTCCGACCAGGAAGACGGGTTCGACCTCCACTACGACCTAGAGGACGCCGCGTCCACCTTGCGCGGGCTCGGTGAAGACCTGCACGTCGCGGTCGACCGCATGCGCGCCCTGGCCCCCCGCCCCTCTGCGCGGCAGGCCGCTGGGGCGAGCGTCGCGGGCTCCAGCATCGTGCTGCCGAGGGTGGTGCCGCCCGCGTCCGGTCGCATCCGGTGACAGCGCCAGAGTCACCCGGCCCGCTCGCCGGTCTGGATCAGGCGGCGCATCTGCACGCGCTGGCCGAGCGCATCCGCCATGCCGCCGATGACCTGCCGACCCCACAATCCACCCATTCGCTCGCCAGCATCGGTGAGGAAGTAGAAGACCAAGTCCGCCTTGTTGCGGGTCTCTTCGTCTCGCTCGCACATGAAGCCGCCGTCCACAACCGGGGGGCGAAGCCGCATCCCGACACCGCCGATTCCCTTGACCACCGCAAGGTCGCGCTGATGACGCGGGCGACCGGTCCTCTGGGCTGGGCGCTGGCCAAGCTGGGCGAAGCCATCGTCGAGGTCGGCCGCCTCCATGACAGCAGCGGCGGCTCACAGACGTGCGAACGAGCACAGGCCATCGATGACCGGCTGTTCAGTGCCCGCCGGCACCTGATGGACGCGGCCAGCAACCTGCACCGGGGTGCCGACCTGCTCGTCGCGGCTGCGTCCGGCTCACGGCCTGCAGCACCGCCCCCGCACACGAACCGGCTGCCTGCCACGCTGCCCGTGCCCGCTCCAGCGTCACCGACCGTCTCCAGAATCCTGCGCTGACCTGCACAGACGCTCCGCAGCGCCCCCGCTGGAGGGCAGCGTCGCACCCGTGTGACCTCGCGGGCGAAGGCGGCAACATAGCGGACAATCCCCGGTTAGCGAAACCGGGGATTCTCCGGACTCTAGAGGCGGATCACCAACCATCCCCTTCTTGAGGAGCACCCCATTCGCCGCCCCATCCGCCGCCTTCCCTTGGCCATCGCCACTGCATGCGTGGCCCTGGCCGCGAGTGCCTGCACCAGCGGCAGCGACAGCCCCACAGCCAAGGGCCCCGCCCCGTCCGCCAGTGCCCGCAAACAGCAGGAGCTGCCACCGTCGGCCCTGACCAAGCAGCAGGCCCTCGCCGAGATCGACCGGTACTCGGCGGTCAACAACAAGGCCAACGCCGAGAACGACCGCAGTCTGCTCGACACGGTCGAGGACGGCCCGATGTATGCCATGTCGATCTCCGAGTTCAAGGAGTCCGAGGGCCTGACCGCCTCCGAGCGCACGGCGTACGAACCGTGGGCGTACGACACGCAGAGCGCCCAGCTCTACATCCCGCGGATCGCGGACGGTCAGCCGCGCTGGTTCGCCGCCGCGCTCTCGGGCACCAAGGGCAAGGCCCCGAGCCGACTCGCCGTCTTCGCCGAGCAGCCGCAGCACCATCGGTGGGAGCTGGTCTCCGCCGCTGATCTGTACGGCACGGACCTGCCCAAGGTGGCCCTGGACGCCGACGGGTATGCCATCGCGGTGGCGGCCAACGGCAACAAGGACTTGGCCGCGGGGACCGACCTGCTCCGCAATGGCGTCTTGGACAACTTCGCCACCGGGGGCCAGAACTCCGGGAAGAAGATCTTCACCGAGAGCAAGGCGAGCAGCCAGCAGATCAAGGTCCATGACGAGACCGTCACCCAGTACGGCAACAAGGGCACCAGCACGTTCGCCGGCGCCGCCAACCGCTACGGTGACGCCTACGCGCTCAAGACCGCCGACGGCGGTGCGCTGGTCCTGTTCTCCCACACCCACACCCAGACCGACGCGGTCACCCACCACGGGATCCAGCTCAATCCCGGCAAGGACGACCGGGCCTGGCTGCACGACATCCCGCGCACGAGCATCCGCTACGAGTTCGTCTGCAACGACGCCGCCACCGTCCCCGCGAAGGCCGGCCCCTCCACACTCGTGGGCTACACCTGCGCCCGCACCGACGCCTCCGGCCCGCCCGTGAACTCCGCTCCCCTGCCCCGCATTTAGCACTCCCCTTCCTCTGCGCCTCACTTGAGGGCATCCTGGCAGTCCAGAGCCCCCGGTCTCCCTTGGCGCCATGAGACGTACAGCGGGTCGTTGTCACGTGTACAGCGGCGATCCTGACGCCAGTTGGCGGGTAGCCACTGCGAACGCGGTGCGGGACACACCGGCGCCGGTCGCGCCCAGAGGGGTTGATCGACATCCTGGCGGTCCGGGCGCTTTCACCGAGACCGGTCGGCCTCAGTCTTCCTTGACGACGGCGGGGCGCCCCATCCACCAGTTCCCGGTGGCTTCGGGGTCCGAGCTGGACCAGAACTCGATGACCGCGTTGGTGAATTCCACGGGTGACAGTGTGCCGTCACCGTCGGTGTCGAGGTGGCTGAACGCCTCGTCCGCCATCTCCTCTGTCAGGCCCGGAAAGTGCCCGCGCTGGAACGCGAGGAACTCGCCGGGGCTGATCCGGCCGTCCTGATCGAGGTCGGCGATCTCCAGGTAGGTTTCGGCGAGCCTTCCCAGGGTTGCCTCGGCGGCTTCCGGGTCCCCGGCCAGCGCACGGGTCGATGTGACGAACTGCCCCTTGGAAATCCCTTCGCTGCCCGCCGGGACGAAGGGCAGATGCACCTCTCGCCAGATGGTCGTATAGGCGTCGACGATGCGTTCCGCCTGCGGGGAGTCCTCGGCGTGACCGAGGGAGGACGCCACCCGGCGCCCCATCTCCAGATGGTCGTTCTCGGTGAGCACGCCATTGCCGTTGACGTCGAGCTGATCAAATCCCTGCTCGATCTTCGCCGTCAGAAAGTCCTGCGCGGCCATCGTTGACTCCTCCCACGTGGACGAACACCAAGGGCAGGCACGGCGAACCGTGTCCGCACCTGGGCAACGATCGGACGATCGTAAGGAAACGTTGGACCGGTACCGCCGCCGAGCCGTCCCCCTCGGACACGGCCAGGACGGCAGGACGACGAGACGCGCGCTCCGGCTACCTCGCCCGCTCGTCCATGTCACCGACACCACCAGCAGCTTGGACTGGGGCTACGACCCCCCACCTGCGCATCGAAGCCATCCCTCTACGTCAAAACCAGCGGGCCCGTCGTGCCCTGGGCACCGCCCCGCACACCCGGTTCAGCAGCAACCACGCACTATGGGCATCCAACCGAGCGGTGCCCACCCCCGCCTACCGCGCACCGGACCGGCCCCGGCCTCACCGGCATCAGCCTCCACCGCTGCCAGGGCCGGCACTCACCGCTGACCCGTCCCCCTTCGTCTCTGGAGAACATCCTGTCCTCGC
>NZ_JBJHPC010000294.1:0-8871 GCF_045257485.1 Streptomyces sp. YS-3
GGTCAGGAGGGGGCCCGGGCGCGGCCCGGGGAGGCGGCCACCGACCGGCCCCGGCGCACCCCCGTCGAGGTCCCCGCGGGCACGCTGCTCGACCACCACTGCCACGGCGTGCTGCGCACCGACCCCGGTCCGGCCGCCTTCGAGGCGTTCCTGACCGAGGCGGACGGGCCCGCCGCGCCCGGGACCAGCTTCTTCGACACCCAGCTCGGCTTCGCGGTGCGCCGCTGGTGTCCGCCGCTGCTCGGGCTGGAGGCGCACTGCACCCCGGAGCGCTATCTGGCGCGGCGGCGCGAGCTCGGCGCCCGCGAGGCGACCCGGCTGCTCCTGCGCGGCAGCGGCATCGGCGCGTACGTCATGGACACCGGCCTCCCCGGCGACATCACCGGGCCCGACGAGCTCGCCGAGCTGAGCGGCGCCCCGGTCCACGAGATCGTGCGCCTGGAGCGGCTGGCCGAGCTGGTGGCCGACACCACCCGGGACGCGGACGCGTTCCTGGCGGAGCTGGCGGCGCGGATCCGCGCGGCGGCGACCACGGCCGTGGGGTTCAAGTCGGTGGCCGCCTACCGGTACGGGCTCGACCTCGTCCCCGAGCCGCCCGCGCTCCACGAGGTACGGGACGCGGCGGCGAATTGGCTGAAAAAACGGCCGAAGGACGACCGTCTCAAGGATCCGGTGCTGCTGCGCCATCTGCTGTGGTCGGCAGTCGCGACCCGGCTCCCGCTCCAGCTGCACACCGGCTTCGGCGACCCGGACCTCCGGCTGCACCGCTGCGACCCACTGCTCCTGACGGACTTCATCCGGGCCACGCGCCGCTCCGGCACCCCGCTGATCCTGCTGCACGGCTACCCGTACCACCGCAACGCGGCGTATCTCGCCCATGTGTACCCGCATGTGTACGCGGACATGGGCCTCACCCTCAGCCACACGGGCGCCCGGGCCGGTGCCGTACTGGCCGAGATGCTGGAGCTCACCCCGTTCGGCAAACTCCTCTTCTCCACCGACGCCTATGGGCTGCCGGAGCTGTACGTGGTCGGGGCGCGCCTGTTCCGGGAGGGCCTGGACGAGCTCCTTCAGACGTGGACGACCTCGGGCGCGTGGTCGCACACCGACGCGTACCGGGTCACCGGCCTCCTGGCGAGCCAGAACGCRGAGCGCGTCTACCGGCCCCCGGCGGACGTCTGAGGGGGCGCGGGGCGCGGGGGCTCAGTCCCCGTCGGGGTCCGCCCGGTCCAGCGCGGGCCGGGGCTGCGCACCCGTCTCGTGCAGCAGGAAGTCCGCCGCGGCGGTGTCCGTCACGAGGCTCGTGACCAGCCCCGACCGCAGCACCGCGTCGATCGCGGACGCCTTCCGCGCACCCCCGGCGATCGCCACGACCTCGGGAATCCGCCGCAGCCGGTCCGCCTCGACCGTGATGCACCGCTCCCCGAGATCGCGGCCGACGCGCCGCCCCTCCGCATCGAACAGATGGGCGGACATCTCGGCCGCGACGCCGAGGGAGGCGTAGTGCGCCCGCTCCTCGTCGGTGAGCATGTCGTGCACCGTGGAGATGCCCGGCTCCCACGAACCGATGGACACCGCCGCCACGGTCACCTTGTCGAAGTACTCGAAGGCCCGCGCGATCCCGGTCTGGTTGCGCAGGGCCGCGGCAGTGGCGGCGTCGGGCAGCAGCATCGGCGCGTAGATGGGGTGGGCGTCACCGCCGGACACCTGGGCGGCGCGCCGTACGGCCTCGACCGAGCCGCGCTCGGCGGTGCCCGCGTCGTACACCCCGGTGAGCTGCACGACCGTGCAGGGCGGCAGCCGGTCGAGGGCCGCGGCCATGTGGATGGTGGACCGGCCCCAGGCCAGGCCCAGCACATCGCCCTCGCTGACCAGCTCGCCGAGGAGATCGGCGGCGACCTCGCCCAGGTTCTCCGGGTCGGGGGACGACTCGTCCTCGCCCGCCTCCGGGGACTCGACGACGACCGCGTGCCGCAGCCCGTACCGGGCGCGCAGCGCGTCCGAGCGCTCCGCGTCCAGCTCCGCCGGAACGCGGATCTCGATCCGCACCAGGTCGCGCTCCAGGGCGGTCTCCAGGACCCGGGCCACCTTGAAGCGGCTGACGCCGAACTCCTCGGCGATCTGGATCTTGGACTTGCCCTCCAGATAGAAGCGGCGGGCCATCGCCGCCGCCTGCACCAGCTCCGCGGGTCCCATCCGCAGGGCTGACCGTCCCGCCGACATTGCAGACACCGCGATCTCCTCACTGCTGTTCACACTCTGGACTCGCTGTTCATCCTGTCAGATCCAACGGTCCTTGATCAGCCCCGGAGGGCCGCGTTCACCGAGCCGTGGCTCAGTGGCCGCATGCCCATGGGGCGCTCGCCGTGCTGCGTTCCGCCATGGAGCGCAGAGTACGCACCGCGTCGGCGGGGTCCTGTGCTCCGTAGACGGCCGACCCGGCCACGAAGACGTCCGCGCCCGCCTCGGCGCACCGCTCGATGGTCGTCGCGGAGACCCCGCCGTCCACCTGGAGCCACAGTTCGAGGCCGTGCTTGGAGATCAGCTCCCGGGTGCGGCGGATCTTCGGCAGCATCACGTCCAGGAACGACTGGCCGCCGAAGCCCGGCTCCACGGTCATGATCAGCAGCATGTCCAGCTCGGGCAGCAGGTCCTCGTACGGCTCGATGGGCGTCGCGGGCTTGAGCGCCATCGACGCCCGCGCCCCCTTGGCCCGGATCTCCCGCGCGAGCCGCACGGGCGCGGCGGCGGCCTCGGCGTGGAAGGTGACCGAGCCGGCCCCCGCCTCGACGTACTGCGGGGCCCACCGGTCCGGGTCCTCGATCATCAGATGGCAGTCCAGCGGGATGTCCGTGGCCCGGCGCAGGGATTCCACCACCGGCACACCGAGCGTGAGGTTCGGTACGAAGTGGTTGTCCATGACGTCCACGTGCAGCCAGTCGGCGCCTTCGACGGCCTTGGCCTCTTCGGCGAGGCGCGCGAAGTCGGCGGAGAGGATGCTGGGGTTGATCTGAGCCATGCCCCAAGCCTGCCATGCCTCGCAGCACTTGCCTGCCACGGTACGGACTCGGTGCCCGCGGGGGGCGAGACCTACGTCTCTCCTACGCCTCTCCCACGACTCGCCGGACCGGGACGCTCCGTGTAATCCTGGTGTTTCAGGCCATTTCGGGAGCGGCAACCCGCGCCGACCGCGGGCCCCCTGGGGGACGTGATGTCCGACGCGCACAGGCACCGGAACCCGCATGAGAACCACTCCGCGCCCCCCGGGCGGCTACCCGGCGGGCGCTCGGCCGCCTGGCTGGTGTGCGGTCGCCGGACGAAGTGGCTGGTGCTCGTCCTCTGGCTGATCGTGGTCGCGGTCGCCTTCCCGCTCGCCTCGAAGCTCACCGACGCGCAGGACAACGACGCCACCTCCTGGCTGCCCGGCAGCGCCGAGTCGACCCAAGTCTTCGACTCCGCCAAGGCGTTCAGGCCCGAGGAGGTCCCGGCGATCGTCGTCTACGCGCGCGAGGGCGGCCTCACCGTCACCGACCGGCAGAAGATCGCCGCGGACGCCACCGCGATGCGCGCCCTGAGCGCGGACGGCATCCAGGGCGCCCGCGTCCAGGGCCCGCTGTTCGACCCCGCGAACACCGCCGCGCAGATCCTGGTGCCGGTCAAGATGGACAAGAACGGCTGGAACCACATCGCGGACGCGGTCGACCGGCTGCGCGACCGGTCCGGCACCTCGCGGAACGGGCTCCAGGTGCACATCACCGGCCCCGGCGGCACCTCGGCCGACTTCGCGAAGGCCTTCTCCGGCATCGACTCCACGCTGCTCTTCTCCGCGCTCGCGGTGGTCGTGGTGATGCTGCTGATCACGTACCGCAGTCCCACCCTGCTCCTGGTGCCGGTGATCTCGGTGGTCTGGGCGCTCGCCGCCGCGCAGGCGGTGATCTATCTGCTGGCCCGGCACGCGGGCCTGACCGTCAACGGCCAGAGCGCCGGCATCCTCACGGTGCTGGTCTTCGGCGCCGGCACCGACTACGCGTTGCTGCTCGTCTCCCGCTACCGCGAGGAGCTGCGCCGCCACGAGGACCGCCACGAGGCGATGGCGCTGGCCCTGCACCGGGCCGGACCGGCGGTCCTGGCCAGTGGCGCCACGGTCATCCTCGGCATGCTGGTCCTGCTGGTGGCCGAGATGAACTCCACCAAGGGCCTCGGCCCGGTCGCGGCCATCGGCGTGGCGGTCGCGCTGCTCGCCATGCTCACGCTGTTCCCGGCGCTGCTGGTGATCTTCGGCCGCTGGATCTTCTGGCCGGCCAGACCCGTCTTCGGCTCGGCCGACCCGACGGCGCGCGGGGTGTGGGCGCACGCGGGCCGCCGGATCGCCACCCGCCCCCGGGCGGTGTGGGTGACGACCGCCGTGGTGCTGGCCGCGTGCTCCCTGGGCCTGCTCCAGCTGAGGGCGGACGGGCTGAGCAACGCGGACTCCTTCACCGGCAGACCGGACTCGATCGTGGGCGCCGAGGTGCAGGCGAAGCACTTCCCGGCGGGCAGCGGCGATCCCCTGGTGATCATCACGGCGGCGCGGCAGGCGCCGGAGGTGCGCCGGACGGTGGCGGCCACCGACGGGGTGGTCCCCGCGTCGGTCGGGGTGCCGCCGGGCACCGCGGCCGGGCACAACGGCCAGGTCCTGCTCGAAGCCACCATGACCGCGCGCCCGGACAGCGCCGCCGCGCACGCGACCGTGGAGCGGGTACGGGACGCGGTCCACGCGGTGCCCGGGGCCCACGCGCGCGTGGGGGGCGGTACCGCGGCCGTCCTGGACATGGAGAAGGCCACCACGCACGACAACAAACTGGTCATCCCGCTGGTGCTGCTGGTGGTGCTGTGTGTCCTGGGCGTTCTGCTGCGGGCACTGGTGGCACCGCTGCTGCTGATCGCCACGGTCGTGCTGTCGTTCGCGGCGGCGCTCGGCATCAGCGCGCTCGCCTTCCGCCATCTCTTCGACTACGCGGGCGAGTCCACCGACTTCCCGCTCTTCGTCTTCGTCTTCCTGGTGGCCCTGGGCATCGACTACAACATCTTCCTGTCCACCCGCATCCGTGAGGAGGCGGCCCGCCAGGGCACCCGCCGGGGCGTCGTGACCGGTCTGGCCGCCACCGGAGCCGTGATCACCTCGGCGGGCCTGGTCCTCGCGGGTACCTTCGCGGTCCTCGGCACCCTCCCGATGACGGCGTTCGCCGAGATCGGCTTCGCGGTGGCGCTGGGCGTGCTGCTCGACACCTTCGTGGTCCGCTCGATCCTGGTGACGTCCCTGTTCCTGGACGTGGGCCGACGGGTGTGGTGGCCGCACCGGCTGTCCCGGGAACCGGAGGAGGGCCCGGCCGCGCCGCCTGCCGGGGTCCGTACGCCCGGCGCCTAGGGCGTGTTGCGAAAGTCCCGCCTGCCCCGACGAACCGGAAAGGGCCCGGAGTTCGCGACTCCGGGCCCCTTCTCTCACGCCGTGCGCCGCAGCAGCGCCAGATACATCGCGTCCGTCCCGTGCAGATGCGGCCAGAGCTGTACGTCGGGCCCGTCGCCCAGCCCCGCGACGCCCGGCATCAGCGGCCGTACGTCGATCCACTCGGCCTCGACGGGAGCCCCGCCCCGGCCCTTGAGCACGTCCTCCACCACGATCCGCGTCTCGGCGAGGTGCGGCGAGCAGGTCGCGTACCCGACGACGCCGCCCACCCGGACCGCCGACAGCGCCTCGCGCAGCAGCCCGCGCTGGAGCGGCGCGAAGCCCTCCAGGTCCTCGGGCCGGCGGCGCCACCGGGCCTCGGGGCGGCGGCGCAGCGCGCCGAGCCCGGAGCACGGCACATCCATCAGGACGCGGTCGAAGGAGCCCTCCCGCCACGGCGGCCGGGTGCCGTCCGCCGTGATCACCTGGTACGGGCCGGGGTTGCCGGCGAGCGCGCGCTCCACCAGCCGGGCCCGGTGCGGCTGCTTCTCGGAGGCGAGCAGGGCCGCCCCGCGCCCCGCGGCCAGCGCGGCGAGCAGGGCCGCCTTGCCGCCGGGGCCCGCGCAGCCGTCGAGCCAGCGCTCGTCGCGCCCCTCGATCGGCGCGTTCGCGAGTGCGACGGCCACCAGCTGACTTCCCTCGTCCTGCACCCCGGCCCGGCCGTCCTTCACGGCGTCGAGCGCGCCCGGCTCACCGCCCTCGGCCATCCGTACGGCGTACGGGGACCAGCGGCCCGGCAGCGCGCTGTCCTCGCCGACCGCGTCCATGAGTTCGTCGGTGGTGGAGCGGCCGGGGCGGGCGACCAGGGTCACCTCGGGCCGCTCGTTGTCGGCCTCCAACAGGTCCTCGATGCCCGCACGGCCACCGCCCAGCGCGTCCCAGAGCGCCGAGACGACCCATCGCGGATGCGAATGCACCAGGGCGAGATGGTCCTCGGCGTCCTCCTCGTACGGAGGCGCGATCTTCTCCAGCCAGCCGTCCAGGTCGTTCGCCGCGATCTTGCGCAGCACGGCGTTGACGAAGCGCGCCCGGCCGTCACCGAGCACCACGCGGGCGAGCTCCACGCTGGCGGAGACGGCCGCGTGGCTGGGGATGCGGGTCCCGAGCAACTGGTGCGCGCCGAGCGCGAGAACGTCGAGGACCGGCGGGTCCACCTCGCGCAGCGGCCGGTCGATGCAGGCCGCGATGATCGCGTCATAGGTGCCCTGGCGGCGCAGGGTGCCGTAGACGAGCTCGGTGGCGAGCGCCGCGTCGCGGCCGTCGAAGTTCCCGCCCTCGCGGGCCTTGCGCAGCAGGGGAGGCAGCACGAGGTTGGCGTACGCGTCCCGCTCGTCGACGGCGCGCAGCGCCTCGAAGGCGAGGATGCGGACGGGGTCCTTCTTGGGGCGGCGGTACGGCTTGCCGCCGCCCTTGCCGTCGCTGCTGCGGGGACGGCCGTGCGGCTGATCGTTCACGTGAAAGGTGCTCCGCTGGTCAGATGGTGCGAACCCGACCAGCCTACGACTGTTCGCCGCGCGCCCCCACCCGGGTCCGCGCGCCCCGTTCAGCCGACGTGCTCGCCCGGGGCGATGCGCACACCGCGCGCCCAGTCCGCGCCCTTCATCGGCTTCTTGCCCTGGGGCTGGACCCACAGGAGCTCGACGGCGTGCGAGCCGGTGCCCACGTACACGTTGTTCTTGCCCGCGGACAGCTCGCCGGGCGCCAGGTCCGTACGGTCCGGGACCGGCATCGCCTGGACGAGCTTGAGCCGCTCGCCCCGGAAGACGGTCCAGGCACCCGGGGCCGGGGTGCAGCCGCGCACCACGCGGTCGACCCGGAGCGCGGGAGCGGCCCAGTCGATCTGCGCGTCCTCGACGGTGATCTTGGGGGCGAGGCTGATCCCGTCGGCGGGCTGCGGAACGGCCTTGAGCGTGCCGTCCTCGATGCCGTCCATGGTGGCCGCCAGCAGTCCGGAACCGGCGAAGGCGAGCCGGGTCAGCAGATCGCCGCTGGTGTCGGTGGGACGGACGGCCTCGGTCACCGTCCCGTAGAGCGGGCCGGAGTCCAGGCCCTTCTCGATCTGGAACGTCGAGGCTCCGGTGATCTCGTCGCCCGCCATCAGCGCGTGCTGCACGGGGGCGGCACCGCGCCAGGCGGGGAGCAGCGAGAAGTGCAGGTTGACCCAGCCGTGCAGCGGGATGTCCAGCGCCTCCTGGGGGAGCAGTGCCCCGTAGGCGACGACCGGGCAGCAGTCGGGGGCGATCTCGCGCAGCCGCGCCAGGAAGTCCTCGTCACGCGGCTTCACCGGCTTCAGCACCTCGACGCCGGCCTCCTCGGCGCGCTGGGCGACGGGGCTGGCCACCAGCCGACGGCCGCGTCCGGCGGGCGCGTCGGGCCGGGTCACCACGGCGACGACCTCGTGCCGGCCGGAGGCGATCAGGGCGTCAAGGGCGGGAACGGCGACCTCGGGGGTGCCTGCGAAGACGAGCTTCACTGCGGAGTACCTCGCTTTGTAGAGAGCGACGCCCAGTCTATTGCGTGTCCGGGCCCGCACGTTGGGTGTCCCGGCCGTGCCGCCGCGCAGGACGTTCGAGTGAGCTGTTCGGGTTTCCTTTCGCGGTATCGGGACAGGGGCGTACGCCACTTCGCGCGCCCTGCGCTCATACCCATACGCCCCCGCAGCGTGACCACAAGAGCGGGTGGCGCGTTGGTCAAGAGAGATTGACCGAAACGGGCCGCGCGGGCGGCCCGATCCCTTTTCAACAACGCCGGTCCGAGAGGCTTGTTCATGGCCGACCACGCAACCCACGACGCCCAGGCACGGGCCAGTCTGCACCTGTTGGTGCGGGACATCGAGCGGGTCCGCCGGCAGGTGGACGCGCTGCGCACCCTCACCGCCCAGCTCGGCAACGTCTACCGTCCGCGCCGCTCCGGTCCCTCCACGGGCTTCGTCGTCTACGGCCGGGCCCCCGCCCCCACCGTCCGGCTCGCCCAGGAGCTGCGGGACAGCGTGGAGACCCTGGTCACCGCCGCCGTCGACTTCGACCGCTCCCTGGGCTTCTCGTGGGACGCGGTGGGCTCGGCGCTCGGGGTCACCAAGCAGGCGGTGCACCGGCGTTACGGGGCGCGGCGGGCCGCCGCGCAGAGCGCCGAGGCCGAGCGCCCGGCGGAGACGACCGTGACGCGCACGCTGCCGGTGCCCGCCGTGATCCCCGCGGTGCCGGCCGCGCGCTCGATGCCGCCCCAGCCGACGGCGACCTCGCAGTCGCTGCGCGAGGAGGCCCGTACGACGGCGTTCCCGGGCCCGCGCAACGGCTGACCGCCCGCCCTCTTCCCGTGCCCTCGCCGCACCTGGGCGTGCGCCGGGGGCACCCTGTCCGCGACGGCCGGCCGGGGGTGCGGGCGGG
>NZ_JBJHPC010000295.1:0-8867 GCF_045257485.1 Streptomyces sp. YS-3
CCCACATCCCAACACACACCCCGGCTGAATATCACCGGCCCGTACCGCGCCGCGGGGGACGCCCCGCCGCCCGAGGGGCACTGAGGTCGGCGGGGCCGAGCCCTGTAGATCATCTCTAGTGACACTGTGCGCAGGTCGTGGACGGCGAGCGCGCTCACGAGACGTCGTGTGCGGGTGAGCTCGGCAACGATCAGGTTTTAGGTACCTGTGAGGCGCCGGTGCTTGGGCCGTGGAGCCTGGAGGTTCCGGCCGTCTCTCAGGCAGCAGCCTTCACCTGGGGCCGGGCCGGGCGCACCAGGTCACGGATTGACGTAGTAGTACGTATACAGCCCCCCGGACTTGTACTTCTGCCCTGCCTTGCAGGCTACGTAGGAGCCTCGCCTGTCACCCATCCAGTGATGCGGCCCGAAGTAGCGATGGCCGCCCGAGCAGTTCACATAGGCCCAGTACTGCCAGTTGGGCCCATTTCCGTCGCACCAGCCACCGGCCCAGTTAGTGCCCACCTTGTGATAGGGGTAGCACTTCCCCTTCCAACTCCCTTTCGCCGCAGATGCCGTGTGCACCGCAGCACTTTGCGCGGTCCCCGAGGCATCACCGGCACCTTGGTCCGCAGGTTGTACGACCATACGGACGGGTGCGGGTCCCGGTGTCGCCATCGCGGGGCTCGCCGTCACCACACCCCCGCCCAACAGCATCAGACCACTGAGGACGGTGGCGGCCTTGAAAATCCTTGTTCCCATGCTCAATCTCCCTTTCCCTCATCATCGGGCCTGTCCCGACACAGCAACGGGCAACTTGCAGCACCCGGCCCTGGGAGAACCGGCCCGTACCGCGCCGGTTCGATGGATAGAGGCTAGGGAACGTGCCAGAGCTGCGGCATCCCACAACGGATTGAACAACCATCTCCCCCACCGGGAGTACTCACACTGCCTCCTACCACTCTCGTTGCAGGCACGGTGCTCATCGTTGCGCCTTCCTACCACTCTCGTTGCAGGCGGAGTGATCATCGTTGCGCTCGTGGTGCCCAACCGGCGGCCACGTACGCGCACAGGGCAGGTTGTGCCCAGGTAGCTGCAAGGGCCCTCGATGCCACAGCCAACCACCAGCCAAAGCCCTGGCCGACATCCCCCGCCGATAAGCCGGACTGCCCGTCGTTGCGGCCGGCGCCAAGCCCCCAGCACCATTCGAGGCGCGCTCACGGTCAGCGGCAAGTCGATGATCAAGGCGCACATCATGGACGGCGACACGTCGCCGTCAGGGTGCAGCCGGACGTCGAAAATCGGCGAGATGGCCGCTTCTAGCGGGGTCAACTGTCGTACAGCGTGATCCGGTGAGGACCGGTGCAGCTCAGCAGCAGCGCGAAGGACGCTACCGCGCGCAACAGGTGTGGCCTATCCCCGGTTCAGGCAAGGGCGCGCCATTTGTTTGTCCGGTTCCATGCCGTATAGCCATCGCCGTGCCGCGTCGCCCTGACGTACGGCTCCGGCAGCAGAACCCTGAACGTTGTGCACGCACGCGTCAGCCGCAACGGGAGGCACAGCAGCAGCATCGAGAACCGCGTCGGCAATACTCACGTCTCCGTTGGTGAATGTCATGTCCAGCAGCCGATGGGGGCTCAGCGGCCATGCGCGAAACGACGATGTGCTTTCCAGGAACTGGGTGAGGCGCCGGTGATGACGACGAGCGATGGGCTTCGATCAGGCCAGTCGATGATGTGGATGGTCAGTTCGTTCTTCCAACTGGACGGCGAACCCGTCGGGGCGTTCGCTTCGCAGGCCGGCCCTGGTCGTCAGCATGTGCTGGGCAGCACGGACCGAGTCGGCGACGACCCGCGGCTGCTCGTCGACTTCAATGAGGGGCGGCCCCTGCTGTCGGCACATGGACAGCCGGTGGGAGAGCGCCATGGGAACACCGTGCTGCTGTGGGAAGCGGAGTACCGCATCCGCCGTGCCCGATTCCGCACGAAGCTGCACTTCTCCGTAACGTCCGCAGAACGAACCGTCCTTGACGTCAGGGAGAAGTCCCGGCCCGACCGCACTGTCCACACATACGTCACCCGCAGCGATCCCGCGCTCGACCCGGTCGCCGTGCTCGGCCTCATCCTGCTGGAGGCACGGCCCGACAAGATGTCGGTCCTCAACGAGCTGTTGGAGAGGGGGCAGACGTAGCGGCTTGCGCGAAGTCGGCATCCAGGCAGGGGAACTGGCGCGAGCCCGCGTGGCGCAGGGTGGCGGTCGTCGCGCAGTGCAGCCTCGACACCCGGATCGCGCATGTCTTCGTCCCGTCGGCTGGTCGGGCACGGTTTCGACCCGTTCACGCCGGGTTGCGAGGTCGACGTGCTGAGATCCCCGCATGTGAGGCTGTGCGGGGCCGGTATTGCTACGAATACGTTCTGACGCACCGAGACGGCCCTCCCCTGGGCGATCGCCTGCCCATACTCTCTCCGCGGGCTGGGCTCCGCCGAGTATTGGCGACCGTCGCCCCCAACGCTGCCTATTGCCCCACTTCGCCGACCGCGGCGCGCTCCTGCACGCCGTCTCCCTGGCCGCCTTGGACCCAAGTCGCATGCACCATGGAAGGCGAGCAGGCCGCCGTGGAAGACGGCCGCGACCGCAAAGCAGCCGCCCGGGCCCGCTTCCGCGCGGTCGGCACTAGCTACCTGCGCTTCGCCCCAGGAGGAACCCTGCCTGTTCCGCGTCGCCTTCCATGTCGCCTTCCGTGTTCCCGGGGACCTGACCCACGCCTCAGACGCCAACGCCGCAGGAACCGGGGGGCAAGTCCCCCTTCGACCTCCTGGGCGCCGCGCCGCCCTCGACGGACTCGTGGAAACCGGCCAGCTGCCCGAAGACCGGCGGGCGCCCAGGCGCTGAGTTCCTCGCCCGGTCCAGCGTCCGCGGTCTCGCCGTCCTCCTCATCGACGGCCCCGTGCGCGGCCCGCACCCCGATCAGGCCCGCAACGCAGGACAGGTCCTCATCGGCATGATCGAACGCGGCATCTAGGGATTGTTGTGAAAGTGCTGGTCACAGCGCCTCGTTGAGGACTGTGACCAGCACGGTCGTTGCTGGGGCGGCGAGTGGCTGGTCAGTGCACCAGCAGGTCGATCACGCCCGTCAGGTCCTCCTCGCCGCTGCCCTCGGCCAGGCGGCGGCGCATCAGCTCGAAGTACGGGCTGAGCAGTTCCGCGCTCACACCCTGCTGCTCGGCGGTGCTCAGGAAGGTCGGCGTGCCGGCCACCTGCATGGCGAGGTTGGAGACGACGCCCTTGGTGTAGTCGCCGCTGCGCAGCTGGTCGGCGGTCTGGTGGACCGCCGGGGCCATCGCGACGAGCCAGTCGGCGAGCAGCGGGGCGAGCGCCGCGGGATCGATGTCCTCTCTGCGGATCAGGGCGAAGGCGTGCGCGGCACCGGCGAACATCCCGTACATGGCGCTGAGCAGGGCCACGTCGTGCAGGGCCGCGAAGCCCGCGTCCTCGCCGACGTAGGTGGTACCGGCCGGGACGGCCAGGGTCTCCTGGTGTCGCTCGAACAGCTCTCGTGAGCCGCTGTAGAAGACGTAGCCGCCGGCCTCCGAGACGCCGATCATCGGCGGGACGGCCATGATTCCGCCGTCCAGGTAGCGGGCGCCGCGCTCGCGGGCCCACTCGGCGCGGGCGCGGGCTTGGGCAGGGGTGCTGGTGGTCAGGTTGACCAGGTCCCGGCCGGCTAGGTCGGTGCCGGCCAGCACCTGCTCGACCGAGGCGTCGTCCAACAGACAGACGATGACCAAGGGGTTCGCCGCGACCGCCTCAGCGGCGCTGTCCGCGACCCGTGCCCCCTCGGCGGCGAGGGCCGCGGCGCGCGCCGGTGCGCGGTTCCAAACGGTGAGCGGGTGGCCGGCGGAAAGCCAGGTACGGGCCAGGGCGGTGCCCATCGCGCCGAGGCCCAGCAGCGTGACGGAAGTCTTCTCAAGGGTGTTGTGTGTCATGCCGATCAGGCTGGTCGCAGGCCCGGAAGTGATCAAGTACGCACTTCGGAGTGGGTGGTTACCCTGGGGTGAGTGAGCACGTCAGAGGGGGTAGGGCATGACGACGCTGAACCGGCCGAGCGCACCAGACGGACACGTCTGCGGGATCGACACCGCGATGGAGGTGATCGGCGGCAAGTGGAAGGTGCTGATCCTCTGGGCGCTCCACGAGCACCCTTACCGCCGCTTCGGCGAGCTGCGCCGGCTGCTTCCCGGCATCACCGAGAAGGTGCTGGCCTCTCACCTACGGGAGCTGGAAGCGGACGGCGTCGTGCGCCGCGTCTCCTACGACGAGGTGCCACCCCGCGTCGAGTACTCGCTGACCGAGGACGGCATGCGCCTCAACGACGCACTCCAGCCGCTGGCCGCCTGGGGACGCGAGCGGCCGGCCATTCGAGGACTGGAAGAGAAGGCGAGCCAGGGGCTGTTGTGAACGCGCTGGTCACAGCCACTCGTTGATGACCACGACCAGCACGGTGCCGCGTAGCGGACCGCGAGTTTGTCGTATCGCGTGGCCACCGCCCGGTGGCGTCTCAACCGGTTGATGCCACACTCCACAGAATGGCGCTCTTTGTAGTCGTTCTGTCGAACTTCGGTGGTCGCCCGGCCGTGGGCCGCGCAGAGACCCGCACACACCGAGACAGGACGTGGTGACGCTCCCGGGGGCCAGCCCCCGTTGCGATACGGGTGTCAGCTGGATGGGCGACCGGTGCGCGGCCCAGCACGCTGAGGGCAGGAACGGCAGAGGCAACAGAAGGCAGGAGCAATCGGTGAAGGCACGTGCAGGGGCTGCGGCCCTGTGGGCGGGGATTTGCGCGGCGACGCTCTCAGGGATCCTCCCGGCGACCGCGGCGGAGCGGGCGCCGGCCACGCGGCCCGCCGGACTTGAGGAAGCCCTTGAGCAGACGGTCACAGACGGATTCCCAGGCGTCGTTGCGTATGTCAGGCAGGGAGAGCGCGAATCACGGACAGCGGCCGGGCTCGCGGATACGGCGAGCGGCGAACGAGCCCGGCTGCTGCACCCCGCCCAGCAGCGCGAACTCCTGACCACGGTGCAGTTCCTCGACGCACCGGCGTACGGACTCGGTGTGCAGCGCATGGAGGTGCCCTGCGGCTCGGATCCGGGCGCCAGGCTGATCAGTGTCTGGGAGACGGACGGCGGCGGGCCCGGCTTCACCAGCGTGTCCCTCGCCACCACCGACGGTGAGCGGCAGCTGGTCCTCGCCGCCAACGTCTATGACCTCGGCGCGGACCTGAAAGGTGAACCGCCCGTCCCGCGGAGCAAGGGACT
Organism: Streptomyces sp. YS-3; assembly: GCF_045257485.1. Lineage (NCBI taxonomy): Bacteria > Bacillati > Actinomycetota > Actinomycetes > Kitasatosporales > Streptomycetaceae > Streptomyces > Streptomyces sp. YS-3. The sequence continues at coordinate 5,295 of NZ_JBJHPC010000295.1, forward strand.
GATGAAGGCGCGGATGGCGGCTCTTTGTGACTGAGGTGACGTCAGGTCATCGCATGTGACGTCGCGCGGTGCGCGGCCCAGGACGACGGCAGAAGGCAGGGTGCCGGGAGCCGCAGCAACTTGGGAGCACCGGGGCCCAGGGCCGTGCGTTCCTGTCCGGATGGCAGCGGGTGTTCGCCTCGGGCCCGTCTGGCTTGAGCGAGGCAGTGCTGCATTGTCTGCCCCGGGCAACACCGGATCGGACGGCCGTGGCCCAGGTTTCAGAGGTGCAGCGCGAGCCGGTCGGGAAGCGCATTACCGTCCGCCGTGCCCTCGTCGACGACGTCGGCGGCGCCCTCTCCGGCCGTCCGCCTCAGTAGGACGACCAGCGGCCTTCGCATGGCGTGTCGCCAGCCGGATAGCGCGGCGCTCTGGAGCAGAACGGCGGTTGGCGGACGGCGCCCGCAGCGCGGTGCGCAAGCTCGCGGGCATCGACTTTATGCGGCTGGTGACGTACCTGCGCGGCTTGGCGCGTCGGCGACTCACCCGGGCCGGCTGTTCCGGTCCCTCTCCTCGCCGACCGCTCGCGCATAGGGCGTCCGCCACCCGGCCCAGCTGCCTTTCCGTGGTTGGCCTGCTCCGTTCGCACCAACCGCGATGGCGGACGGCCTCCTCCTCGGCAACGGTGGATACGCGCCCGGCCGCCTCGCCCGGGCTTCATCCACCTGGGCCAAGGGAGCCGGTCATGTCGACACGCAACACGATGCTGCGCAGCCTGCACGATGTCGGGTTGGCCGCCTGGTTCGGCGGCTCCCTCATGGGCGCGGTCGGCCTGAATGGTGCCGCCCGCGACGAGGGAGGCACCTGGGCCACCACAGCCCGGATCGCCAGCTCCGGCTGGGCTAAATGGACCCCCGTCAACGCCGCGGCGATCGCCACGCACCTGTTCGGCTCCGGCGGTCTGCTCGCCGCCAACGCCCCGCGGGTCGTCGCCCAGCAGGGAGTTGCCGCCTCCACCGTCGCCAAGACCGTCCTGACCGGCGCCGCCCTCGCGGCCACCGCCTACAGCCGCGTGCTGGGCAAGAAGATCGAGCTCGCGGCCTCGTCCAACCCGCAGGACGCCGAGAAGGCCGCCAAGCACCCCATCGACACCGACAAAGCCCAGCGGCACTTGGCCTGCATGCAGTGGACTGTCCCTGCCCTGACCGGTGGCCTCGTCATCCTCAACGCTCTGCACGGCGAACAGCAGCGCCCTGCCGAACAGGCGCACGGCATGTGGCAGCGTGCTCGCTCCCTCGCACCCCACATGAACATGCCCTCCGCACCCGACTGGCATCTGGCTCATTGACGCGCCGCCCGGCACCAGGATGTCGTCTGTGGCACTGCGGCAGGGTTCCTCCGTCCCGCGCTCGCCGCCCGCACGCCACCTGCCCAGTGCCACGGGCCTCACCATCGGTCTCTGCCGTCTCAGCGCAGGGAGTTTTTCTGCCGGACCAGGCCGATGCCGAGTCATGCCAAGTGGCCGTCCCCATGCCCATCGGCGCCGCAGGGCCGAGCTCCTTGGGCTGCTGGGCGCGGCAAACTCGTCGTCGTCCGAGGGCTGGCCGGGTGGGTAGCTGATGACGAGGACGGTGGCCTGCTGGTCCTGGTCGGCTGGTCAGCCTCGCCATGTTGTTGGCCAACCTCACCACCGGGAACGACCGGGAGATCGCCGCGCTGTTCGGGCCCGTGCATGGGGTCGCCTGGCTTTTCGGCGTCCTGGCCACCCGGCGCCACACCGCAGCACCGCAGCACCGCAGCACCGCAGCACCGCAGCACCGCAGCACCGCAGCACCGGCGCCACGCTGCGCGCCGTCATCCCTGGCGTCGGAGGCCTGCTCGCGCTCCGTGCCCTGGAGCGTGCCGACGCGCAGGCTGCTCCCGACACCGGACCGGGGGCACGATGAGAGACCGCCTTCCCGGGGGGCTCGCGGGCTACGGCGGCGCCGACCCTGGCGTTCGTGGCTGCCTACGGTGCCGACGGGCTGCGGACCGCCCTCGTAGCGGCCACGGTGGCCGGTGTACTGGTCCTCGCCTGGGGCCTGTGGGCCCGCCGGTACCTCCAGCATGCGGCGGTCGGCGCGCTATTGGCGGTGACCTGCGCGGCCGTGGCGGTCGGTACCGGGCAGGCACGGGGCTTCTTCCTGCTGCCCATGCTGCTGCCCGCGGCCTCCTCAGCGGCCTGCCTGCTGTCGGTGCTGGCAGGCCGCCCCCTGGCCGGCCTGGTCGCGAACCGGGTCGTGGGCGGCCCACCACGCTGGCGCTCGCATCCGCCCCTGCACCGTTTCTATCGCTGGATGACCGTGGGCATCGGCCTGGTATGCCTGGCCAGTCTGGCTGCGCAGGCCGCCCTCTACATCCGTGCGGAGATCGCCTGGCTCGGTGTCTTCCACGTCGTCATGGGAGTGCTGTGGCCCGCCATCACCGCCGCCACGCTGGCCCTGTCGCGCATGACCGTGGCCCGCCACCGCGACCCGGCCGCCTGATACAGATCCGGCATCCAGGGAAACGCAAGCGGTCCTGTCGCTGTACGCAGTGGGGCCCCGCATAGAAGGGAAGGAGGTACCACCCCTCTGCACCCCTGCCGCCGGTTCTGAACATCAAATTCGAGGCCAGAAGCGCTAGCTGATGCGGGCACCGTCACCCGCACAACACGCCTTTGCTCCGGCGAGATCACGAGCCAGGCGCCACACTCCCCCACGCATACGGTTTGTTCTCAGCGGGGAGTGTTGTCGTCGGCTGTGAAGGGGCTTCCGTGGCCGGGCACGATCAGGTCCGCCGCGGCCAGCACCCGCTGCCGGGAGGCGCGGAGTACTTCGCGGTCGGGGGCTACCGGGTCGTCCGCCGGGCCGTTCGCGTGCCACCACAGGTCGCCCGCGAAGGCCACGACGCCTGCCTCCGTGCCCGCGAGCAGGGTGATGTCTTCGGCGCTGTGGCCCGGGGTGCGGATCAGCCGCAGCGAGGGGGTGAGTTCGTAGCCCTCGGCGTCCCGGTTCTTCCACTGGTCGCCCAGGTATTCCACCTTGTGGTCGTGCACCCGGGCACGGCCGAACAGACCCACGTTCATGGTGTTGTCCGGGTGGTGATGACTGAGCACCACATCGGTGATGTCCTCGGGACCAAGGCCCAGCTCGGCGAGTGGGGCGAGGATGTCGTCGTGGCTGGCCACCATGCCCGGGTCGAAGATCACGTGACGTCCCGCGTCACGCACGTAGGAGACGGTTGCGGCAACCCCGGGGCCGGTGGAGCCCACGTAACCGGTGGTCAGGACCTTGTACACGGCGCTTTGGCCGAGCGGTGCGTCTGTCATGGCCCCCATCTTTCCCGGTGCCGCAGCCCTTCACGAGTGGCACAGCAGCCGCACATCGCAGGATTCGTGCCATCGTGTGCCACACTGCACCCCATGCCGCCTTTCCCCACCGTCGCCGCCTACGTCCCGCCCGGCGTCGGCATGCTCGCCGTCGGCATCGTCACCGAGGTGTTCGGCCCCCACGGAACGGCCCTGCCCGGCTTCGACTTCGCCTTGTGCGCCGACCGCCCCGGACCCGTCCCCAC
>NZ_JBJHPC010000296.1:0-8855 GCF_045257485.1 Streptomyces sp. YS-3
CCCCCGGAGGGCCCCCCGCAGGCCAGAGGGATCAAATCCCGCCACAGACCGATCCCGCGCGGTCTTATTCGCCCGCACCCAATCAATTACAGTGCTGCGCCATGACCGCAGCAGCCACCGGACCCACCACCTCCATATGGGGCCGCACCGAGCAGCAGGACTTCCGCAGCCGAGTCCGCGGCAGCCTCCTCGGTGGTGCGATCGGCGACGCGCTCGGCGCCCCGGTCACCCCCCTCACCCTCGACGCGATCCGCACCCGGTACGGGCCGCGGGGCGTCACGGGCCCGGCTGCCGGGGGGCGTATCACCGCCGCCACCCAGCTCACCCTCTTCACCGTCGACGGGCTCATCCGCGCCCAGGTCCGCCGCGACACCGGCGCCTGGCACCCCCCGACCGACGTGCACCGGGCGTATCTGCGCTGGAGCGCCACCCAGCGGGACTGGGGGCCGGACGAGCGGCGTACGGACAACGGGTGGCTGGCCGCGGAGGAGTGGCTGTACAGCAGGCGCGACCCCACCCGGCCGTGTCTGCTCGGGCTCGCCGACGACGTCATGGGCACCCTCGACCGGCCCAAGAACCCCGACGCCCGCGACGCCGCCGCCGTCACCCGCTCCGGCCCCTTCGGACTGCTCGTCGGCTGGGAGCCGCAGCTCGTGCTCCAGCTCGCCGTGGAGTGCGCCGCCCAGACCCACGGCGACCCCGCCGCGTACCTCTCGGCCGGGGCCTTCGCCGTGGTCGTGCACGGGCTCGCCCGGGGCGAGTCGCTGGACGCTGCCGTCCGGCGGGCGCTCGGTCTGCTCGCCCAGCGCCCGGGCCACCAGCCCGTCACGGACGCCCTCCAGAACGCGCTGGGCGCCGTACGCCAGGGCATGCCCGGCCCGGACCTGGTGGCCTCGCTCGGCGAGGGACACCTCGCCCAGGACGCGCTGGCCGTCGCCGTGTACTGCGCCCTGGTCGGCGAGGACATCCGCCACGGCCTGCTGCTCGCCGTCAACCATGACGGCCCCTCCGGCGCCACCGGCACCCTGTGCGGCACGCTCCTGGGCGCCCTGCACGGCGAGACCGCCCTCCCGCCGGGCTGGGTCGCGGGCCTGGAAGGGCGCTCCACCGTCCTCGAACTCGCCGACGACTTCGCGATGGAGATGACCCAGGGGCCCGCCCTGCACGGCCCGGGCATCAACGCCCCGGGCTGGCTCGCCCGCTACCCCCGCGCCTAGGAACGGCCCGCCCTCAGAGCTCCAGCGCCTTCGCCTCCCCCGTCTGCGCGGGGACCGCCGCCGACGCGGAGCCGGCTCCGGAGCCGGTCCCCGTCCCGGAGCCGTCGCCGTCGCCGTCGGAGTTGATCCGGGCCAGCAGCGCGTCCCGCTCCGGGGTGTCCTCCGGCCGGACCAGGCCGATCACCACGTACAGCACCAGCGAGACCGCCAGCGGCACCGACACCTGGTACTGGAGCGCCACGCCCGTCCGGTCGGAGCCGTCCAGGTTGTAGTTGACCAGGAAGAACGTCACCAGGCCAGCCGCCCAGCTGGTGAGCGCCGCCGTCGGGCCGGACTTGCGGAAGGCGCGCAGCATGCCCAGCATGAACGGGATCGCGATCGGGCCCATCAGACCCGCCACCCACTTGATCACCACGGTGATGATGTCCTTGAACGCGGGCGAGTTGACCTGGGTGGCGATCGACATCGACAGGCCGAGGAACACCAGCGTCGACAGGCGCGCCGCCAGCAGCCCCGCCCGTGAGTCCCAGCCGCGCGCCCGCCGCGAGAGCGCCGGGGCGATGTCCCGGGTGAAGACGGCGGAGATGGCGTTGGCGTCCGAGGAGCACATGGCCATCGTGTGGGAGAAGAAGCCGACGATGACCAGGCCGAGCAGTCCGTGCGGCAGCAGGCTCTCGGTCATCAGGGCGTACGAGTCCGAGGCGTCCGGCTTCTTGGCGTGCACCAGCAGCGGCGCGCACCACATGGGGAAGAACAGGACTGCCGGCCAGACCAGCCACAGGATCGCGGAGAGCCGGGCCGAACGGGTCGCGGAGCGGGCCGAGTCGGTGGCCATGTACCGCTGGGCCTGGTTCCACATGCCGCCGTTGTACTCGAAGGTCTTGATGAAGAGGAACGCGAGCAGGAACGTCACCGTGTAGGGCCCGGCGGTGGGGTCGGCGTGGCCGCTGGGGAGCTTGTCCCACACGGTCCACAGCGCGCTGAACCCGCCGAGCTTGCCCATCGTCGCGATCAGCATGGCGACACCGGCGCACAGCTGGATGACGAACTGCCCGAGCTCGGTGAGCGCGTCCGCCCACAGCCCGCCGACCGTGCAGTACACGGCGGTGATGCAGCCGGTGATGAAGATGCCCTGGGTGAGGGTGACCCCGGTGAAGACCGACAGCAGGGTGGCGATGGCGGCCCATTTGGCGCCCACGTCCACGATCTTGAGCAGCATGCCGGACAGGGCGAGGGCGAGCTGGGTGGGGATGTTGTAGCGGTTCTTGAGGTACTCGAGCGGCGAGGCCACGTGCAGTTTGGAGCGCAGCCGGTTGAGGCGGGGCGCGAAGAGTTTGGCGCCGATGCCGATGCCCACCGCGATGGGGAAGGACCAGGTGACGAAGGACGTCACGCCGTAGCGGTAGGCGATCCCCGCGTATCCCGTGAACATCACCGCGCTGTACCCGGACATGTGGTGCGAGATGCCCGAGAGCCACCACGGCATCCGGCCCCCGGCGGTGAAGAAGTCCGAGACGTCGTCCACCCGCTTGTGGGACCAGACGCCGATCGCGACCATCACGCCGAAGTAGCCGATGAGTACGGCCCAGTCGAGACTGTTCATTTGTCCCCTCCGAGGGGTCCGCCTTGTGAACGTCGAGGTGTATGCCGGTGTTCTTCGTCAGTACGTCCGGCTCAGCGGGCCCCGTGCGGGAGCGGGGACTTCCGGGGATTGAACCGCCTGTTCGGAGGGCTGGTCAAGACTTCCGTTGGTCATGGATATGAACACAGATCAGGAAGCAGAACGATTTTGCTTCGCCTTTACTCAATCGACGGTTGTCGCCCCGAGGGCGTCCGCCCCACCATGAACGGGCCACTTCGTCAGACGCGTACCTACGCGAACGGCCGCACGGGATGCGGGTCCCGTGCGGCCGAGAGAGCGGGTCCACCTGGTTCTGCTAGCGCATGATCTCGCCCGCGTTCACCAGCAGCGACTGCCCGGTGATCGCCCTGGCCCGGTCCGAGGCCAGGAAGGCCACGGCCTGCGCCACGTCCGTGTCCGTCGCCAGCTCCGGCAGTGCCATCCGCTCGGTGAGCCGCCCCAGCACCTCCGCTTCGGGCACCTTCTCGGTGTGCGCGGTGAAGCGGACGTACGCCTGTACCGGTGGCCCCCACATCCAGCCCGGCAGGACCGTGTTCACCCGGATCCGGTGCGGCCCGAACTCCCGGGCCATGGAGTACATCGCGGACGTCAGCGCGCCCTTGGACGCCGCGTACGCCGCCTGGCTCACCTGGGAGGGGGCGGCGATCGCCGACTGGGTGCCGATGACGACCACCGCGCCGCCGCGCTCCTTCAGGGCCGGCAGGCACGCCCGGGTCATCCGCAGGGTGCCGAGCAGATTCACGTCGAGCACGCCCTGCCAGGTGGTGAGGTCCGCGTCCTCGATCCCGCCGAAGTAGCTGTCCCAGGCGGCCACATGGACCACCGCGTCGATCCGGCCGAACCGCTCCAGCGCCAGCGCGGCCAGTGCCTCGCACTGGGCCTCCACGGTGATGTCGGTGGGCCGCCAGGCGGTGTGCGCGCCCCCGGGGTCGATCTCGTGGGCCGTCTTGAGCAGGTTCTCCCCGGTGCGCGCGCCGAGCACCGCGTTGCCGCCGTCCTGTACGACGGTCTCGGCCACCCGGTGCCCCAGGCCCGCCCCGACACCGGACACGACGACCGTCTTCCCGCTCAGCGACATCTGGGCGCCTCCCGGCTCTGGCAGTTCTTCTGACGGAGCGTCAGAGTAGGGCGGTCGGCGGCAGGAGGGAAGGGGAGCGTGGTGGGCGAGGAGACCAGGAGCGAGACGTACGCGGAGCTGGCGGCGGTGGGGCCGTACGGGGTGCACCCCGGCCACGCCCTGATCACCATGGTGGAGCCGCATCCGGGCCATGAGTACGCCTACAACCGCTGGTACGAGGACGACCACTACTACGCCGGGGCCATGGCGATGCCCTGGATGTTCGCCGGGCGGCGCTGGGTGGCCACCCGCGCGCTCCAGGAGCTGCGCTACCCGGAGGAGTCGGCGGTCGCCCGGCCGGTGACCGCCGGGTGCTACCTCTCCACGTACTGGATCACCGAGGGCCGCTACGACGACCACATGAGGTGGACCGTCGGCATCAACAAGCGGCTCAACCGGGACGGCCGCGTCTACCAGGACCGTACGCACGTCTTCACCGCATTCCAGGACCACGAGGCGACCGTCTACCGGGACGGGGCGGCCGGTCCGCGCGACTACCACGCGCTGGACCACCCGTACGCGGGCCTGGTCCTCCAGGTGATCGACTCCGGGAGCCCGGGGCAGCGCGCCGAGCTGGTGGAGTGGCTGCGCTCGCGGCATCTGCCGCGCCGGCTCGCGGGCGGCCCGGCCGCGCTGGTGACGGTCTTCCGGCCGACCCCGCTGCCCGGCGACCGGATGAGTTACGTCAAGCAGGTCGAGGGGGTCGGCACGCGCCTGACGCTGCTGTGGTTCCTGGAGCGGGACCCGGGCGAGGTGTGGCAGGAGCACTTCGCGGACCTGGGGGCGGTGGTCGCCGGATCGGGGCTCGGGCGGGTCGAGCTGGCCGCGCCCTTCATCCCCACGGTGCCGGGCACCGACCGCCATGTCGACCGGCTGCGTCGCTGAGCGGGTGGGCCCGGACAGCAACCAGCCCCCTCGGCCAGGACGGCGGACCAGTCGAGAGGGCCTTGCTCACTTCGCGGTGGAGCGATGCCGGTGAAGGTCAGACTCCACGCGGGGAGGTGCGGTTGACGTCCTGGAGGAAGGCCGACCACGTCTCCGGGGCGAAGTCCAGCTTCCCGTTGAGCGGGTTCTTGGAGTCGCGGACGGAGACGGTCGAGCGATCCGCCGCCTTGATCTCCACGCAGTCGCCGTTCACGGCGGAGTACGAGGACTTGGTCCAGTCCGTCAGTGCAGGCTGCTGAACACGCATGATGACTCCGATGCTTGATCCGGTTGTCCGGGTGATGTGCCCGGCCGCTGAGGGCCAGCGGGTCTGCGTGTGACGCTACGCCGCAACATCACCGGCCGCAGGGGTCGTTCACCCGTCCGGATGGCATATTCCCTTGGGTCCTTCTCAGTTGAGGAAACCAAGGTGTAGGGTGCCCGCCTCCATGGGCACGGCCGTCCCTGGTGTCACTCGCTCACAGCGAGTACCCGTCCACCACCTGGTGGATGAAGTCCCGCGAGTGCTCGGCGCTGAGCGCCTTGGCCCGCAGATGCTCGTACATCACGGTGTAGCTCTGTACGTCGGCGGCCTTCTCCAGATACAGGTCGCTGGTGACGCCCTCCAGATAGACCACGCTCGCGTCCATGGCGTCGTGGAACTCCAGGATGGCGAACTTGCCGTACATCCCCGGATGCGCGCCCGCGTCGTACGGCAGGACCTGGAGCGTCACGTGCGGCTGCTCGCTGAGGTGCGCCAGGTGCAGCAACTGGTCGCGCATGATCTGCTCGTTGCCGACCACCCGCCGCAGCAGCGCCTCGTCGATGACCGCCCAGAAGCGCAGCGGGTTGGACGGGTCGGTGAGCCGGTCCTGGCGTTTGAGCCGGATCTGGATCCGTTTGTCGATGTCGCTGGAGGCGGCCTCGGGCCACATGCCCTCGATGACCGCCTGCGCGTACTCCCGGGTCTGGAGCAGTCCGGGCACGATCAGCGACTCGTAGACGCGCAGGCTCGCCGCGTCCGTCTCCAGGCCGATGTAGACGCTGTACGGGATGTCGCCGAAGGCGTGCCACCAGCCCTGCTGCCGGGAGTCCTTGGCCATCTGCATCAGGGAGTCGACGATCCGGTGGTCCTCGACCTCGTACACCCCGCACAGGTCGCGTACGTCGCGCTGGCTGATGGAGCGGCGGCCGTTCTCCAGCCGGCTGATCTTCGACTGGGAGACCAGCAGGCGCTCGGCGACCTCCTCGGCCGTCATGCCCTTCAGCTCGCGGAGCCGACGGAGCTCCTGGCCCAGTCGGCGTCGCCTGACGGTGGGATTGACGTTGGACGCCACGGGAACTGCACCTCCGGCTGCGGCACTTCTGCTGCTCTTCTGCTCTTGTGCTCAGCAGACTGCCACCAAAGTTCCCGGCCGCGCTGGGAAATGGCCACACACGGTGGGGTCCCCGCTACCGGCGGTACGAGCGCCGGGCCTCGGCGGAAGCGAGTCGCGCGGGACCGGCGAAGGCCGGCCCCGCGCGCCCGTGACGCGACTCCCGAACCGGGTCGTGAGGGGGACGTCGGTGCGGCGGTGGTGCGGGGTGGTGCCCTGGTGCTGGGTGGTGCGGGTCGTGCCGGTGGTGCCGTGGTGCGTGAGGTGGTGCCGGAGCGGGCCGCTAATGGGCCACGGCGCGGGCCATGCTGCCGCGGTGCGGCTGCATCGGGACGCCGGGCGCGGTCGCGGTCGCGCGGGCGCCCGCCGCGGCGGCGGGACCGCCGGCGCTGCGACGCGGTTGCGCGCCCACTCCGTTCTGGACGTCCATGACGGCGTGCGCCACCAGTCCGCCCATCGGGTCGTGCCTGATCAGATCCCGGAGGCGGGAGCGCGATGAACGCCCCTCGTTGCCGGGGTACAGGTGCTTGCCGAGTCCGACCGCGTGGGCCAGCGCGGCGAGCGCCGCGGTCCGCGGGTCCGGCGGTACGCCGGTGCGGATCGCACTGTCCAGCCGGGCCCTGATGTCCCGGCTGATCGCCGTGTCCGTCGCCTGGTAGCGAGTCGTCGGCAGCACCCCGCACATCTGGCCCGCCACGGCATGGACCATGCCGCACCGCTCCAGGTGCGCGAGGTAAATCTGGCGCAGCCCCAGCCGGGGCCCGCCGATCCAGTGGACGGCCCGGACCGGACTGCCGCGCCTGCGCAGCAGTTCCAGTGCGGAGTCCAGTGTCGGATCTCCTGTCGGCCGTGCCATCACCACGGCGATACGATCCCCGTCTGGGGCTATCCGTCCTGCCAGAGCCAGCTCCACTAGCTGGGCTCCGGCGAGGCCGAGGTCGAGCGACTGCGGCTGCGCTGTGGTACCCGTGGCCGGGTCCAGAGCGAGCAGCAGAAGCTCCTCCGGAATTGTTCTGCGGCTCCTGCCCATCCATGCCTCCCCGCGTGGATGAATGACAGGGTGACCCCTCTCACATTCATCTGTCGAGAGCGCCTGGCCGGTACGTACGGGAACCGACAGGTATGTCGTTCTCGTCTAGCACGGGGGTCAACCCCGCACACAGGACACTGGTAGATGGTTCGGACAGGTTCGGACGGCGCCCCGGGGCGCCGGGAGGAGGCATCGGTGGCGGGCGAGTCCCCCGACAGGTCGAAGCAGCAGCAGTCGTCGGGGGAGACGACTTCGAGCGAACGCGATCCCCGTGTGGCGGTGTTCGGACCGGATGACGGTCCCGGGGCCGCATCCGGTTCCGCACCGGAGCGCGAGGGTTCCGCGAACGGCTCCAGGGCTGGTTCGGCGAACGGTTCCGCGAAGGGTTCGGCGGAGGGCTCCGTGAAGGGTGCCGTGAAGGGGGCCGCGGCCGGTCCGGCCAACGGCTCCGTGAAGGGTTCCGCGAGCGCGGCCGTGAACGGCTCGGGCGAGGGTGCCGGTGCCGATCGGGCCACGGACGGTGGTTCCGCCCCCGTGGACCAGGCGACCGCGGTCTTCCGCGCCCCGCGCCCGGCGGACCCCGAGTCCCGCGACACCCGCCTGCGGGCGGCCGTGGCGGCGTGGGTGGCGACGGACGACGACCCCTATGCCGCCGGTACCGCCGACGAGCCGGCCGGTGCGGGCGCGGAGGGCCCGGGCGAGGAGCCCGCCGAGGGGGCCACGCCCGTACGGGAGAGTGCGCCCGCGCCGAAGGCGACCCCGGCCACCGGGCCGGACAAGGCCGCCGAGGCCGCCGGGGACGCTCCCGGGGCCCCGGAGGCCGACGCCGGGGCCGCTCCGGCGTCCCGTGACGACCGGGCCGCCGAGAAGGCGGACGGCAAGGCAGACGCCGAGGACGCGGACAAGGACGCGGACAAGGGCGCGGGCAAGACTGCGGCCAAGGCGCCCCGCGAGGCCGCCGACTGGCCCGTCCAGGGGGCCGCCGAGGCCTCTGACACCGACGAGCCGTCCGCCGAGGCCGAGGCGAAGCGGACCGGCGACCCGAAGTCGACGGGCGATGCCACGGCGGACGCGAAGCGGACCGGCGATGCCAGGTCCGAGGCGAAGCCGACCGCTGACGCGCAGCCGACCGGCGATGCCACGGCCGAGCCGAAGCGGACCGCCGAGGTGAAGCCCGAGGCGAAGCGGACCACCGACGCGAAGCCGACCGGCGACGCGAAGCCGACCGGCGATGCCAAGGCCGACGCCGCCACGGCCACCACCGCCCAGCCCGTCTCCGACGGTGACGAGTCCGGCCCCCGGGGCCGGTCCGCCTCCTGGGGTGCCAAGCCCAGTGCCGCAGGCGCGGGCGCGGGCGCGCGGGCCGACGCCGGTGTCGATCAGCCCACCGCCGTTTTCAAGGCCGTCAAGCCGCCCGTGGTGGACCAGCCGACCACCGCCATCCGGCGGCCGGGCGGCGCGGCCGAGTCCACGGCCGAGCGGGCCAGCACGTTCGTACCGCTGCGCTCCGACGACGTACGCCCGGCCGCCGGATGGCGGTGGTCGGCTG
>NZ_JBJHPC010000297.1:0-8812 GCF_045257485.1 Streptomyces sp. YS-3
CGCGCGTTCAGCGTGCGCACCCTCGGCCAGGGCGTGCCCTTCGCCCAGCAGACCTCCGGCCCCTCGGGCTCGGGACGGCGCCGCAAGCTCGGTACGCCCTCCGAAGGGGAACGCCCCGCCGGACCCGCCGGGGCGCTCGGCCTCGGCCCGTCCCCCACGTCGCTGCTCTCGCCCCCCTCGGAGGGGCAGGGGCGGGCGTACGCCATAGGGGCACCGGACAAGGGCGCCGAAGGTCCCGAGCCGCTGGACGGGCCCGGGGGAGCCGTCGAGGTCGCCAACCGGCCGCACCCGCAGCCCGTGGACGACGAGCTGCCTCCCGAGCCGCTCGACAACCCGCGCCGGCTCCTCGTCTGGCCCGCGCCCGACGTCTCCACCCAGCAGGCGCTGAGCGACCGCGGCTACCGTCCGGTGGTCGTGCACTCCCGCGAGGAGGTGGACGCGCAGATCGCGGCGTTCCCCGCCGCGCTCTTCGTCGACCCGCTGACCGGGCCCATCACCCGTACCGCGCTCCAGTCGCTGCGGCAGGCGGCCGTCGCCGCCGAGGTGCCGGTGCTGGTGACGGCCGGGCTGGGACAGGCCACGCGTGAGGCCGCGTACGGCGCCGACCCGGCCGTCCTCCTCAAGGCGCTCGCCCCGCGCGACAGCGAGCAGCACCCGCCCCGGGTCCTGCTGATCGAGGAGCACGAGGAGATCGCCCTCGCCCTGACGGCCACCCTGGAGCGGCGCGGAATGCAGGTGGCGCGCGCCGCCACCGACAGCGAGGCCGTGACGCTGGCGGGCCAGATGCGGCCGAACCTGGTCGTGATGGATCTGATGCAGGTACGCCGCCGCCGCGCCGGGATCGTCGACTGGCTGCGCGCCAACGGGCAGTTGAACCACACCCCGCTCGTCGTCTACACCTCGGCGGGGCTCAACCAGGCGGAACTGCCGAAGCTGTCGGCGGGGGAGACCGTGCTGTTCCTGGCCGAGCGCTCGACGAGCGCCGAGGTCCAGGGCCGGATCGTCGACCTGCTGGCGAAGATCGGCACGAACTAGGGCCGGTACGGGCAGAGCCCGGAGCGGCCAGCGGCCGGTACGGACAGCGATGGGGCCGGTGGGTGTTTCACGTGAAACACCCACCAGCCCCCGCAACACTCCGTCTCACCGGGGTCGTTCGCGGGGCATGTTTCACGTGAAACATGCCCCGCCCCGGCTCACCGGGCCACCTCTCAGCGCAGCTCCGTGACGTCCAGCTCGCCGTCCGCGTACTGCCTGCGGATCACCTTCTTGTCGAACTTCCCCACGCTCGTCTTCGGTACCGACTCGACGATCGTCCACCGCTCCGGCAGCTGCCACTTGGCGACCGACCGGGCGAGGAAGTCCCTGAGGTCCGCGTAGCCGGCGCTCGCCCCCGGCTTCAGGACGACCGTGGCCAACGGGCGCTCACCCCACTTCTCGTCGGGCACAGCGACGACCGCGGCCTCGGCGACCTCGGGGTGCGCCATCAGGGCGTTCTCCAGGTCGACCGAGGAGATCCACTCCCCGCCCGACTTGATGACGTCCTTGGCGCGGTCGGTGAGCGTCAGATAGCCCTCGGGGCTGATCACCCCGACGTCGCCCGTCTTCAGCCAGCCGTCCTCGCTGAACTTGTCGGCGGGGCGGAAGTCCTCGCCGCCGGCGCCGCCGTAGTACGCGCCCGCGATCCAGGTGCCCCGGACCTCCAGTTCACCCGCCGACTCGTTGTCCCAGGGCAGGAGTTCCCCGCCGGGACCGGTCAGCCGCGCCTCCACGCCCGCCGGGAAGCGGCCCTGGGTGATGCGGTAGGGCCACTCCTCCTCGGCCGAGAGCCCGGCCGGCGGGTTGGCCATGGTGCCCAGCGGCGAGGTCTCGGTCATGCCCCAGGCCTGACAGAGCCGGACGCCGAGCTTGTCGTACGCCTCCATCAGCGAGGGCGGACAGGCGGCGCCGCCGATGGTGACCTTCACCATCGAGGTGAGGTCCCTGGGGCGGGCGGTGACCTCGGTGAGCAGCCCCTGCCAGATGGTCGGCACGGCGGCGGCGTGGGTGGGCTTCTCGCGCTCGATCATCTCGGCGAGCGGAGCGGGCTGGAGGAAGCGGTCCGGCATCAGCATGTTGATGCCGGTCATGAAGGTCGCGTGCGGCAGCCCCCAGGCGTTCACATGGAACTGCGGCACCACGACCAGGGTCGTGTCCCTGTCGGTGAGCCCCATCGACTCGGCCATGTTGACCTGCATCGAGTGCAGATAGACCGACCGGTGCGAGTACACGACGCCCTTGGGGTCGCCGGTCGTGCCGGAGGTATAGCACATGGCGGCGGCGGTGCGCTCGTCCAGTTGCGGCCACTCGTACGAGGTCGGGCGGCCCGCGAGCAGCTCCTCGTACTCGTGCACCTGCGGCCCTCCGCCGTCGATGTCGTCGAGCAGCGAACGGTCACCGGGGCCCGAGACCACGACGTGCTCGACGGTCGGCAGGTGCGGCAGCAGCGGGGCGAACAACGGCAGCAGCGAACCGTTGACGATGATGACGCGGTCGGCCGCGTGGTTCACGATCCAGATCAGCTGCTCGGCCGGGAGCCGCAGGTTCAGCGTGTGCAGCACCGCGCCCATGGAGGGGATCGCGAGGTAGGCCTCGACGTGGTCGGCGTTGTTCCACATCAGGGTGGCGGTCGCCTGGCCGTCCTCGACCCCGAGCTCGCGCAGACCGTGGGCCAGCTGCGCGGCCCGGCCGCCGATCTCGGCGAAGCTGCGGCGCCGTGGCTCCGCCTCGCCGGTCCAGGTCGTGACCTGCGACTTGCCGTGGATCGTGGACCCGTGGGTCAGGATCCGCGAGATCAGCAGCGGTACGTCCTGCATGGTGCTCAGCACGGCGGCCTCCCGGGGGCGCTACGGTGCGCCTCGTGGCGATAAGGGTGTGCCGATTCTGCTCACGTACCGCGCGGTATGTCACTACCCGGAGGTAATGAATCACCCACGAGACCAAGGTCACGCGGCGTGCGGCCCTCCTGGCGCCCGTTATCGGCCGACCGGATTCCGGTCAGCGGACGGGGGCGAGCTCCGGGTCCTCGCGGAGTTTGCCCAGCGCCCGGGAGACCGCGCTCTTCACCGTGCCGACCGACACCCCGAGCACCTCGGCGGTCTGCGCCTCGCTGAGGTCCTCGTAGTACCGCAGCACGACCATCGCCCGCTGCCGGTCCGGCAGCTTCATCACGGCACGCCACATCGCGTCGTGCAGGACCTGCTGGTCGGCCGGATCCGGCTCCGGCACCATCTCCGGCTCGGGCAGCTCGTCGCAGGCGAACTCGTCCACCTTGCGCTTGCGCCACTGCGAGGTCCGGGTGTTGAGGAGCGCACGGCGCACATAGCCGTCGAGGGCGCGGTGGTCCTCGATCCGGTCCCAGGCGACGTACGTCTTGGTGAGGGCCGTCTGCAACAGGTCCTCGGCGTCGCTCGGGTTCGCGGTCAGCGAGCGTGCGGTACGCAGCAGCACGGGGCCTCGGGCCCTCATGTACGAGGCGAACGACGGGTACGGCGTCGCCGCCCGGGAGGCGCTGTTGCAGACAGGCGTGGTCATACCTCCACGCTAGGAGCGCCCGCTACGCCACGGATCGGCCCCAGGTCGCGAAGCGGGGTCCCTCTCAGGTTGTACGGGTAGGGGTGGCTGGACCTCCTGAAGGTGGAGGAGGCCCCGGAGCTCGTCAGGGTCGGAAGCGGGCGACCGGGGCATCCACGGTGTTCCGGTCCACCACGAGCCGCCGTCCGCCGTGCGTCTCGGTCACGTTCCCCGCGTACTGGTGGATGCGCCGGTGCGGCGTCCACGCGTCCGCGTGCAGGGTCGGCTCCCCGTACAGGGAGGGCCCCGAACCCCAGCGCGCGAACCACATCACCGACGGCAGGTCCGACTGCCCGGCCCGCCTGGCCTGCTCCATGTGCCGTACTCCGGACGCCGCGCTGCTGTAGAAGCCGGGCAGGAAGCCCCGGCCGCGCACCTCGCGGTTCCAGGCCCGCACGAACGCCAGCGTCGTCCGGGCGCACCCCGCGTTGTTCGCGTCGTACGCCTCCATGTCCAGGTAGAGCGCGCTGCCCTGCCGGATGCCGAGCTGCTCGGCCGCCTCCGCCGCCTGCCTCCCTTCCGTCCGGCCCTGGGGGGCCGAGTCGGCGCTCATCCGCACCTTCCGCTTCGCCTGCGACCGTACGCACGGCGACTGCGAGCCGACGAAGATCGGCAGCACCCGCCAGCCCATCCGGTCCACGTCCGTCAGCCAGCTCTTGTTGAGGTGGTGCTGGTCGGGGCAGCCGCGTCCGCGCCCCGCGAAGTAGACCCCGACCCCTCCGTACGACGAGGACCGCCACGCCTTCATCGTCGCCAGCGGCGGCGCCTGACAGGTGTCGAACGCGGCCCCGTTGAAGTGCACGGCACGCGCCAGCACCGCCGGGCTGTCCACCGAGTCCGCCGGAGCGAGCGCGGCCATGGCGGTGCCGGCCGCGTCGACCGCGGCAGCCGCAGCCGTCGCGGCGGCGTCCGAGACCACGTCCGAGGCGGTGCCCGATGCGGTGCCCGAGGCAGCGACCGCCGCGCCGGCGACTGCCGGGACGTCGGGTGTCGGTGCGGCCGACGCGGAAGGGCTCAGCCCCGCCGCAGCAGCCACGGCCGGGACATCGGGTTTCGGCGCCGCCGACACGGAAGGGCTCAGCCCCGCCGCAGCGGCGACAGCCGGGACATCGGGTTTCGGTGCCGCCGACACGGAAGGGCTCAGCCCCGCCGCAGCGGCCACGGCCGGGACATCGGGTTTCGGTGCGGCCCACGCGGAGGGGCTCAGCGTGAGGAGAGCGGCGAGCGTCGTGGCCACGGTGAGCGGTGGCGCGATGATGCCCAGGTACCAGGGCCGGATCGATGTAGGGCTGTGCATAGGGTGAGTGAAAGGCCGTCAGCTCCGGTCGGCCACCGCTCGGCTCCGTGTCTCAGCCGTCCGTGGCCAGGATCATCCTTCCGTGTGCGGAGGTTCAGCCGTCCGCGCTCAGGATCAGACCCGAGGTCGGGACGCCCGTCCCGGCCGTCACCAGCACCCGCCCGGCGCCCGGTACCTGATTGGCCGCCAGGCCCCGGACCTGCCGCACCGCCTCCGCTATCCCGTTCATCCCGTGCAGATACGCCTCCCCCAACTGCCCTCCGTGCGTGTTCAGCGGCAACGCGTCCGCCGCCACGAAGTCCGCCGCCGTGCCCGGCTCGCAGAACCCGAACTCCTCCAGCTGCATCAGCACGAACGGGGTGAAGTGGTCGTACAGGATCGCCACATCGACCTCCGCCGGGGTGAGTCCGGACGTCCGCCACAGCTGGCGCGCCACCACCCCCATCTCGGGCAGCCCCGTCAGGGAGTCCCGGTAGAAACTCGTCATCCCCTCCTGTCTGCGGCCCGCCCCCTGCGCGGCTGCGGTGATCACGGCGGGCGGACGGCGCAGGTCACGCGCGCGCTCGGCCGTGGTCACGACGAGCGCCTGACCGCCGTCCGTCTCCTGACAGCAGTCGAGGAGCCGCAGTGGCTCCACGATCCAGCGCGAGGCGGCGTGGTCCGCGAGCGTGATCGGCCTGCGGTAGAAGTACGCCGCCGGGTTGGTCGCCGCATGGCGCCGGTCGACGACCGCCACCTGCCCGAACGCCTCGGGCGTCAGACCGTACGTGTGCAGATAGCGCTGCGCGGCCATGGCGACCCAGGAGGCCGGGGTGAGCAGCCCGAACGGCAGCGACCAGCCGAGCGCCGCGCCCTCGGCGGACGGCTCCCGGTGGCGGACCCCGGATCCGAACCGCCGCCCCGACCGCTCGTTGAACGCCCGGTAGCAGACGACCACTTCCGCCACCCCCGAGGCCACCGCCAGCGCGGCCTGCTGGACGGTCGCGCACGCGGCTCCGCCGCCGTAGTGGATCCGCGAGAAGAACGACAGCTCACCGATGCCGACCGCCTGCGCCACGGTGATCTCCGGGCTGGTGTCCATGGTGAAGGTGACCATGCCGTCGACGTCGTCGGGGGTGAGCCCCGCGTCGTCGAGCGCGGCACGCACCGCCTCCACGGCGAGCTTCAGCTCACTGCGCCCCGAGTCCTTGGAGAACTCGGTGGCGCCAATCCCGGCGACCGCCGCCTTCCCCCCGAGCGAGTCGGCCCGCCGCACACTCATGACGCCACCTCCCCGGCGCCGCCCGCCCCGGCCCGGGGGAGAGCGACCGTGACGGTCCCGGTGACGTGGTGGCCCAGCCGGTTCGCCCCCACCACCCGCACCTCGGCCGTGCCGTCCTCCACGGCGGTGACCGTGCCCGTCAACGTCATGGTGTCGCCGGGATGGTTGGGTGCCCCCAGCCGTATCCGCACCGCACGCAACCGCGCCTCGGGGCCGAAGTGATCGGTGATGTACCTCCCGACCAGGCCGTTGGTGGTCAGGATGTTCATGAAGATGTCCGGGGACCCCTTCTCCTGGGCGAGCACCGCGTCGTGGTGCACGTCCTGGTAGTCGCGGGAGGCCACGGCCCCGGCGACGATCAGTGTCCGGGTGACCGGGATCTCCAGCGGTGGCAGCTCGTCTCCCGCCTTCATGCCGCGTCCTCCTCTCCCTCGACGATCAACCCGCCCAGCTCCGCCAGGATTTCGGCGCCGCACCCCAGATACGCGTCGATCTGGCGTCCCCAGAGGAAGTGCCGGTGCACCGGGTGCTCCAGGTCCGCGCCGAGCCCGCCGTGCAGATGCTGGCCCGCGTGGACGACCCTCCTGCCCGCCTCGGACGCCCACCAGGCCGCCGTCAGCGCGTGCGTGCGGTACGGCAGCGCACGGTCGCGCCGCCAGGCCGCCTCGTACGAGGTCACCCGTATCGCCTCGGTGTCCATGTACGCGTCGGCCGCCCTCAGCTGGACCGCCTGGTTGGTGGCGAGCGGCCGGCCGAACTGCTCACGGGTGTTGGTGTGCGCCACCGCCCTCGCCAGCGACCCGGCGCACACCCCCGTCTGCAGTCCGGCGAAGGCGGTACGGGCGGTCGCCAGCACGTCGTCGTAGGCGCCCGGACCCGGACCGCCGATCCGCTCGCCCCGCGCTCCCGAGAGCGTGAGCCGTCCGGCCGACCACGGCGCCGTCGTCTCGACCGGTTCCGTCTCCGTCCCCGGTGCTCCCGTCCGTATCCACCACAGCGCCCGGTCCGCGTCCGCCACCAGCACATGCGTGGCATCCCGGAGCCAGGGGACCACCGGTACCACTCCGGTCAGCTCCCCCGTCGGGCCGCCGTCGGCCGAGGCCCGCACCCCGTCGTGCGAGGGGAAGGCGCCGGCCGCCACCGCCGTGCCGTCCCTCAAGGAGGGGAGCAGCCGGTCGCGCTGGTCCGGGGAGCCGTGGGCGGCCAGTGCCAGGACTCCGTAGACGCAGCTCGCCGCGAACGGCACCTGGGCGGTGGTGCGGCCCTGCTCCTCCAGGGCGAGGACCAGCCCGAGCAGCCCCGTCTCCTCGACGGCCGCGGACAGCCCCGCACCGCACAGGGCCTTCCACAGCTCGGTGTCCGTCCCGGTCCCGGCGGCGGTGAGGCGTTCATGGGTGGAGAGGTCGCCGAAGATCTCCCCGGCCAGCTCACGGATCGCCGCCTCCTCCTCGGTGGGGGTGAAGTCCATCAGCCACCCTCACCCCCTCGGAACACCGGCAGTTCCAGCTCCTCGTCCACCCGGAGGAACTCCAGGCGCACGGGCATCCCGATGCGCACCATGTCGTAGGGCACGCCCACCACGTTGCTGATCATCCGCACGCCCTCGGCCAGCTCGATCAGCCCGACCGCGTAGGGCGCCGTCCCGTCGCCCCCGTCGCCCCCTTCGGTGCCGGGCTCGGCGAACCCGGGGAAGCGGGGGTGGTGCATCACCACGTACGAGAACACCGTCCCGGCGCCGCTCGCCTCCACCGTGTCCCAGTCGGCCGCCCCGCAGCCGTTGCACCCCGGCAGCCAGGGGAAGCGCAGCTCGCCGCAGCCGGTGCAGCGCTGGATCAGCAGCTTGTGGGCGGCGACTCCGTCCCAGAATCCGGCGTTGTCCCGGTTGACGACCGGTCTCGGGCGTCGGCCCCGGGGCGGGCGGCGCGCCGGGGCGTACTTGAGGATCCGGAAGCGGTGGGTGCCCGCGAGCTCGCCGTTCGCCCGGACGTCCATGCGCGTGGTGACGAAGTGGCCCGTCCCCAGCTTGGTGTTCTTCCGCTCCGAGACCGTCTCGATCACCGCGTCATAGGTGATCCGGTCGCCCGGGCGCAGCTCCCGCAAGTACTCCTGCCCGCAGTCGGTCGCGACCACCGAGGTGAAACCGGCGCCGTCGAGCAGGGCGAACAGCTCGTCGTGGGCGCCCGAGCGGTCCGTGTGCCCGGAGAGGCCGCCCATCGTCCAGGCCTGGAGCATGGTGGGCGGCGCGATGGCGTCCGGTCCCCGGTAGGCGGGGTTGGTGTCTCCCATCGCCTCGCACCAGTGCCTGATCATCGGCTCGTTGACCAGGTCCTTGCCGACGCCCTCGTGCGCCGCCGACCTCCCCTCGTACGCCTTCAGGCGTCCGTACAACCCGCCCGGGTCCGGGCGGCGCGCGGACGGCTCCTCCCCGCCCGCGACGCGCCCCCGTGAGGGCGCGGACACGTCCTCGCTCATCTACCTCCGCCCCCTCTTCATCCCGAGCCGCATCGTCGCGACGATCTCCCGCTGCACCTCGCTCACCCCGCCCCCGAACGTGTTGAGCTGCGCCGCGCGGTTCATCCGCTCCAGCTCCCCGTCCCCCACGGCGCCCGGCGACCCGCCCCGCACCAGCGCCGTCTCCCCCGCGA
>NZ_JBJHPC010000298.1:0-8798 GCF_045257485.1 Streptomyces sp. YS-3
CCCCCACAGCGCCCGGTCGGCCGCCGCCAGCGCCGCCAGGTCCGCCGCGCCCCCCGCAGCAATTCCGTGAGGAGCCGGACCGCGCCGCGCTTGTGGAGCGGCTCGTTGCCGTTGCCGCACTTGGGGGACTGCACGCAGGACGGGCAGCCCGCCTCGCACTCGCAGGAGGCGATGGCCTCGCGGGTCGCCGTCAGCCACTCGTGCGCGGTGTGGAAGGCGCGCTCCGCGAACCCGGCGCCGCCCGGCTGGCCGTCGTACACGAAGACCGTCGGCAGCAGGGTGTCCGGGTGCAGCGGGACGGAGACCCCGCCGATGTCCCAGCGGTCGCAGGTGGCGAAGAGCGGCAGCATGCCGATCGAGGCGTGCTCGGCGGCGTGCAGCGCGCCCCCGAGGATCTCCGGGTTGATCCGGGCCGCGTCGAGCTGGTCCTCGGTGACCGTCCACCACACGGCCCGGGTGCGCAGGGTGCGGGGCGGCAGGTCCAGCTTGGTCTCGCCGAGCACCTCGCCGGTGATGAGTTTGCGGCGCAGGAAGGAGACGACCTGGTTGGTGACCTCGACGGAGCCGTAGCAGAGACGGCCGGCTCCCCACGGAACATCGGTGTCCGTTTCGAGTACGGAGATGGAGGTGGTGTCGCGGGCGACGGTCGAATAGGGCGGACTGGCCTCCTCGACGAGGGCGACCGGGCCGGCGGGGTCGTCCAGGTCCAGACGCTTCACCAGGTACGTACGGCCCTGGTGGAGGTGGACGGCGCCGTCGTGGACGGAGGTGTGGGCGGCGGACGCGTCGACCGTGCCGAGCAGCCGTCCCGTCGACGCCTCGACGATCTGGACCGGACGGCCTCCCCCGCCCCGGATGTCGGCGAGGTCGGTGGCCCGCTCGCGGCGGGTCCAGTGCCAGCCCGACGCCCGTCGGCGGAGCAGCTTCGCGGCCTCCAGCTGCGGCATCAGGCCGGGGCTCGCCGGTCCGAAGAGTTCGAGGTCGGACTCGGTGAGCGGCAGTTCGGCGGCTGCCGCGCACAGGTGCGGGGCGAGGACGTAGGGGTTGTCCGGGTCGAGCACGGTCGACTCGACGGGCTGCTGGAACAGCGCCTCGGGGTGGTGGACGAGGTAGGTGTCCAGCGGGTCGTCCCGGGCGACCAGGATCGCCAGCGCGCCCTCGCCCGAGCGCCCGGCGCGCCCCGCCTGCTGCCACAGCGAGGCGCGGGTGCCGGGGTAGCCGGAGATGATCACGGCGTCCAGGCCCGACACGTCGATGCCCAGCTCCAGGGCGGAGGTGGCGGCGAGGCCGAGCAGTTCGCCGGAGTGCAGGGCCTGCTCCAGGGCCCGGCGTTCCTCGGGGAGGTAGCCGCCCCGGTAGGCGGCGACGCGGCGGGCGAGGGTGCGGTCCACCTCGTACAGCCGCTCCTGGGCGATGACGGCGACCAGCTCGGCGCCGCGCCGGGAGCGGACGAAGGCGACCGTGCGCACTCCCTGGACGGCCAGGTCGGTGAGGAGGTCGGCGGTCTCGGCGGTGGCGGTGCGGCGCACGGGCGCGCCCTTCTCACCGAGGAAGTCGGTGAGGGGCGGCTCCCACAGGGCGAAGACCACCTCGCCGCGCGGCGAGGCGTCGTCGGCGACCTCGACGACGGGCAGGCCGGTCAGCCGGCGGGCGGCCACGGACGGCTGCGCGGCGGTGGCGGAGGCGAGGAGGAAGACGGGGTCGGCGCCGTAGCGGGCGCAGAGCCGGCGCAGGCGCCGCAGGACCTGGGCGACGTGGGAGCCGAAGACGCCCCGGTAGGTGTGGCACTCGTCGATGACGACATAGCGCAGCGAGCGCAGGAAGGAGGACCACCTGGGGTGGGCGGGGAGTATGCCCCGGTGCAGCATGTCCGGGTTGGTGAGGACGTAGTTCGCGTACTGGCGCACCCATTCGCGTTCTTCGACCGGCGTGTCGCCGTCGTAGACGGCGGGCCGGATCGCGTTGCCCAGGGGCTGGGCGAGGGCCTTCACCGAGCGCCGCTGGTCGGCCGCCAGGGCCTTGGTGGGGGCCAGGTAGAGGGCGGTGGCGCCGCGCCCGTTCGGGGCCTCGGAGCCGTCCAGGAGCGTGCTGAGGACCGGGGCGAGGTAGGCCAGGGACTTCCCGGAGGCGGTGCCGGTGGCGATCACCACGGACTCGCCGTCCAGGGCGTGCTCGGCGGCGGCTGCCTGGTGGGCCCAGGGGTGCTCCACACCGGCCCGCCGGATGGCGTTGATCACTTCCGGGCGGATGCGGTGCGGCCAGACTGCATGACGGCCCTCACGTGGGGGCAAGTGCTCCGTATGAGTGATGCGCGCAGCCCGGTCCGCCCCCGAGGCGAGCCGGTGCAGGACCATGCCGGGGTCGGGTCGTTCACCCGTGCCCTGAGCGGGTGTTCTGGGGCGGAGATTCCTGGCCATCGGCACCGAGTGTGTCACTGGCGGGACGGACAATGGTCCCAAGGCGTCGTGCATGGCTGCTGGTAAGTGATTGAATGCCATCGCGGCTGGCGATCCGTTCTCTGGCTCCGCCGGGGAGACTCAGGGATCGGCCGCTCGATAGCAAGGTGCTGGAGGATCCGTGGACCTGTCCCTGTCGACTCGCAATGTGTCCGGCCCTGGTGGCGACCGTACGGTCGTCGAGGTCGGTGGCGAGATTGATGTGTATACCGCGCCCAAGCTGCGCGAGCAGTTGGTCGAGTTGGTGAACGACGGCAGCTACCACCTGGTTGTCGACATGGAGGGCGTGGACTTCCTCGACTCCACCGGCCTCGGCGTGCTCGTGGGCGGACTCAAGCGTGTCCGTGCCCACGAGGGCTCCCTGCGGCTCGTCTGCAACCAGGAGCGCATTCTGAAGATCTTCCGGATCACCGGGCTCACCAAGGTGTTCCCGATCCATGGATCGGTCGACGAAGCCGTCAACGCCACCGACTGACGGCTCCGGAGGAAGAACAGGGGCACCGGGCCCCTCAAGGCCCGGGGCCCCTGACAAGCACGCCCGTACGTTCGAGGGGGATCGCATGGCCACCGTTGAACTCCGTTTCAGCGCCCAGCCCGAACACGTCCGGACGGCCCGCCTGGTGGCCGCCGCCGTGGCGCGCCGAGCAGGGGTGGACGAGGCGGTCCTCGACGAGGTCAGGCTCGCCGTCGGCGAGGCGTGCAGCCGTGCTGTGGGGCTGCACCGCGCGTACGGGTTGACGGCGCCGGTGCGCGTCGCGCTGACCGAGGAGGAGAAGTCCTTCTCCATCGAGGTCGGGGACGAGGTGCCCGGTCCGGGTTCCGGGGGTGCCGCGCCGGGTGGGCGCGGGGCCGCCGCCGAGGAGGAGCCGGACGACGGCGGGGAGGACGGGATGGGCCTCGCGGTCATCAGCGGCCTCGTCGACGACGTGGAGGTCACTTCGGACGAGTCCGGCGGTGTCATCCGTATGACCTGGCCGATCACCGGGGCGACCGCCGAGCCCTGACCGGTCCTTGGACCCCCGCCGAACAGGCCCTGCTGAGCAGGGCCTTTTTCGTTTTTAGGGATTATTCTCTAGATCGTTGATCAGCCGTCAATGCTTTTGCCCCATTACCGCTTTCGGGGGCCTTTTCATGGCGCGATCATTTGCTGATGGGCGACTGAAGGTCAATTCCGTCGGCCGCGCCCTGTTTTGATCGTGTTCCGCTCCCTACAATCCGTCCACATCTTGAGCTTGAACGTCAAGGAGGACGAATGGCGGGGCTCTTCAACCCACAAGAACTCGATCACCCCACTTCACTCGCGGCGGCGGTTCTGACCGACGACAACCGACTGATCGTGATCGTCATCGCGGCCGTGGCCCTCGCGGCCCTGGTCGTGGCCCAACTGCTGGTCCGCCAGGTGCTGGCGGCCGGTGAGGGCAGCGAGTCGATGAAGAAGATCGCGGCAGCCGTGCAGGAAGGCGCGAATGCCTATCTGGCCCGGCAACTGCGCACCCTCGGCATCTTCGCCGTCGTGGTGTTCTTCCTGCTCTTCCTGCTGCCGGCCGACAACTGGTCGCAGCGGGCGGGCCGGTCTGCCTTCTTCCTGATCGGCGCGCTCTTCTCGGCGACGACCGGATACGTCGGCATGCGACTGGCCGTACGCGCGAATGTGCGCGTGGCGGCAGCCGCCCGCGAGGCGACCCCCGCGGAAGGCGAACCCGAAAAAGATCTCACGGCCGTCTCGCACAAAGCCATGAAGATCGCTTTCCGTACGGGCGGCGTGGTCGGCATGTTCACGGTGGGCCTCGGCCTGCTGGGTGCCTCCTGCGTCGTCCTGGTCTACGCCGCGGACGCCCCCAAGGTGCTGGAGGGCTTCGGCCTCGGCGCCGCGCTGATCGCCATGTTCATGCGTGTCGGCGGCGGCATCTTCACCAAGGCGGCGGACGTCGGCGCCGACCTCGTCGGCAAGGTGGAACAGGGCATTCCGGAGGACGACCCGAGGAACGCCGCCACCATCGCCGACAACGTGGGCGACAACGTCGGCGACTGCGCCGGCATGGCCGCGGACCTCTTCGAGTCCTACGCCGTCACCCTGGTCGCCGCGCTGATCCTGGGCAAGGCGGCCTTCGGCGACTCCGGCCTGGCCTTCCCGTTGATCGTCCCGGCGATCGGCGTGGTCACCGCGATGATCGGCATCTTCGCGGTCGCCCCGCGGCGCGCCGACCGCAGCGGGATGTCCGCCATCAACCGCGGCTTCTTCATCTCCGCGGTGATCTCCCTCACCCTGGTCGCGGCAGCGGTCTACATCTATCTGCCGTCCACGTACGCCGAGTTGGACGGGGTCACCGACGCCGCCATCAAGACGCACGACGGCGACCCGCGGATCCTGGCGCTGATCGCGGTGGCGATCGGCATCGTGCTCGCGGCCGTCATCCAGCAGCTGACCGGGTACTTCACCGAGACCACCCGGCGCCCGGTCCGCGACATCGGCAAGTCGTCCCTCACGGGCCCCGCGACGGTCGTCCTGGCCGGTATCTCCATCGGCCTGGAGTCCGCCGTCTACACGGCCCTCCTGATCGGTCTGAGCGTCTACGGAGCGTTCCTGCTCGGCGGCACCTCGATCATGCTCGCCCTGTTCGCGGTGGCGCTGGCCGGTACCGGTCTGCTCACCACGGTCGGCGTCATCGTCGCCATGGACACCTTCGGCCCGGTCTCCGACAACGCGCAGGGCATCGCCGAGATGTCCGGTGACGTCGAGGGCGCGGGCGCGCAGGTCCTCACCGACCTGGACGCCGTGGGCAACACCACCAAGGCCATCACCAAGGGCATCGCCATCGCCACCGCGGTCCTCGCGGCGGCGGCGCTCTACGGCTCGTACCGGGACGCCATCGCCACCGCGGTGAACGACGTGGGCGCCAAGTCCAGCGAGATGACGCTGAGCATGGACATCTCCCAGCCCAACAACCTGGTGGGCCTGATGCTGGGCGCGGCCGTCGTCTTCCTGTTCTCGGGTCTCGCGATCAACGCGGTGTCCCGGTCGGCGGGCGCGGTGGTCTTCGAGGTGCGGCGGCAGTTCCGCGAGCACCCCGGGATCATGGACTACAGCGAGACGCCGGAGTACGGACGGGTCGTCGACATCTGTACGAAGGACGCGCTCCGGGAGCTGGCCACCCCCGGCCTGCTCGCGGTGCTGGCGCCCATCGCGGTCGGCTTCACGTTCGGCGTCGGGGCGCTCGGCTCGTACCTCGCGGGCGCGATCGGCACCGGCACGCTGATGGCCGTCTTCCTCGCCAACTCCGGTGGCGCGTGGGACAACGCCAAGAAGATGGTCGAGGACGGCAACTACGGGGGCAAGGGCAGTGAGGCCCACGCCGCCACCGTCATCGGCGACACCGTGGGCGACCCGTTCAAGGACACCGCGGGCCCGGCCATCAACCCCCTGCTGAAGGTGATGAACCTGGTGGCGCTGCTCATCGCGCCGGCGGTCGTCAAGTTCAGCTACGGGGCGGACGCCAGCCCCGCCGTGCGCACGGTGGTGGCGGTGCTCGCCACGGCCGTCATCGTCGGCGCGGTGTACGTCTCCAAGCGCCGCGGAGTGGCGGTGGGGGACGAGGGAAACCACGAGATGGCCGCCAAGTCACCTGACCCGGCGGTCGTTTCCTAGGAAGAGCACGGCAAGGGCGGGCGGACGGTGCGGATTGACGCGCCGTCCGCCCGTCTCTTTTGCGTCGTGAGCCTTCTCTCCCTTGGTGCAAATGGCTGCAAAAGCGAGCAGATCAGGCGTACGACACGCGGTTGTCGCCCACTTGGCGTGTATGTTCCGGGGCCGAGAGCCTTGGAAGGGACCGATCCGGTGAACAAGAAGCTTGCGGCCGCACTGTCCGGCGGCGCGGTACTGGTGCTCGCACTGTCGGGTTGCAGCAGCGACGACTCGGACAAGAAGGTGAACGACTGGGCCAAGACCTTCTGCGACCAGGCCCAGCCGCAGATCAAGAAGATCACTGACGCCAACGCCTCCATCGAGAAGCAGACGGCCGACGAGAGCAAGCCGGCCGATGTCCAGAAGACGGACTCGGCTGCCTTCCAGCAGATCTCCGACGCGTACAAGGCGCTCGCCGGCAGCCTCGACAAGGCCGGCGTCCCGCCCGTCGACGAGGGCGACAAGACCCAGCAGGAGGCCGGCAAGGAGCTGACGGCGTCCTCCGCCTCCTACGCCGACCTCAAGAAGAAGGTCGACGCGCTCGACACCGGCGACCAGGCGAAGTTCGCCGATGGGCTCAAGGGCGTGGCCGACCAGCTGAACACCATCAGCAAGAGCAGCGACGACGCCCTCAAGAAGCTGGAGTCCGGCGAGCTCGGCAAGGCGATGCAGAAGCAGCCGGGCTGCCAGAAGCAGACCGCCTCCGCGTCCTCCTCCGCCACGCCCGCCGCCGGCGGCGACGCCTCCAAGCAGGCGTCCCCCTCGGGCCCGGCCTCGCAGTCGGCCTCGCAGTCGGCCAAGCCCTCGGACTCGGCGAAGCCCTCGGCCTCCGCCGGCTCCTCGGCGTCGGCGAAGCCGTCCGACTCGGCCAGGCCGTCGTCCTCGGCGAGCGCCGAGTAGAAGGCGCGCGGCGGCGCCGCACCGCGCCGCCAGAGCCCTCTCGCACGGCCCGGACCCCATGTGGGTGCCGGGCCGTGGGTGTTTGTCGGTACGAGCCGCCACAATGGCGGGGTGAGTACGACCAGTGTTCCCGCCAATCCGCCCGCCGGCCTGCCCGTGCCCGATCGCGCGGCCCGGCTCCGCGACGCCCTGCTCGCCGCCGACTTCACCGCCGACGGCCTGCTCGACCTGCTCGGCGCCCCCGCCTACGCCGCGCTGGCCCGCAGCGAGACGGTGCCCGCCCTGCGCGCCACGCGCGGCGACACGCCGCTCGACACGCTCGTACGGCTGTTCCTGCTCCAGCAGCCCGTGGCGTACGAGCGGGTCCGGGCGGCCCTGCCGGGCGACGAGGCCCTGGAGGACGGCTGGCTCACCCGGGCGGGTGAGGAGGTGCGCGCCGCCGTTGACGTGCGTCCGTACGGCGGTCCGGAGGGGCAGGACTGGTTCATCGTCTCCGACCTCGGCTGCGCCGTCGGCGGCGCGGGCGGCGCGAGCGGCCGGGCGGACACCGCGATGGTCCTCGGGGTCGGCGGCGCGTCCACCACGCTCGCCGGGCTCACCGTCCGTACGCCGGTCGCCTCCGCCCTCGACCTCGGCACCGGCTCCGGCATCCAGGCGCTGCACGCCGCACAGCACGCGACCCGCGTCACCGCCACCGACCTCAACCCGCGCGCGCTGGCCTTCACCCGGCTCACCCTCGCCCTGTCCGGCGCTCCCGAGGCAGATCTGCGCGAGGGCTCGCTCTACGACCCGGTGGGCGCCGAGACGTTCGACCTGATCGTGTCCAACCCGCCGTTCGTCATCTCGCCGGGCGCCCGGCTGACGTACCGGGACGGCGGCATGGGCGGGGACGACCTGTGCCGCACCCTCGTGCAGCAGGCCGGAGCCCGGCTGAACGACGGGGGATACGCGCAGTTCCTCGCCAACTGGCAGCACGTGGACGGCGAGGAGTGGCAGGAGCGGCTGCGCTCGTGGGTGCCGCGCGGCTGCGACGCCTGGATCGTGCAGCGCGAGGTCCAGGACGTCACGCAGTACGCGGAGCTGTGGCTGCGTGACGCCGGGGACCACCGCACCGGCCCCGAGGCCTACGCCGAGCGGTACGAGGCGTGGCTCGACGAGTTCGAGGCGCGCGGGACCAGGGCGATCGGCTTCGGCTGGATCACGCTGCGCAAGTCCGGCTCCGAGCAGCCCTCGGTCACCGTCGAGGAGTGGCCGCACCCGGTCGAGCAGCCGCTCGGCGAGACCATCCGGGCCCACTTCGACCGGCAGGAGTACCTGCGCACACGCGACGACGCGGCGCTGCTCGCCGACCGGTTCCGCCTCGCCGACGAGGTGGTGCAGGAGCAGGTCGGGCTGCCGGGCGCGGAGGACCCGGAGCACGTGGTGCTGCGGCAGAACCGGGGCATGCGCCGGGCGACCACGGTGGACACGGTCGGCGCGGGCTTCGCGGGCGTCTGCGACGGTCAGCTGGACGCGGGCCGCATTCTGGACGCCATCGCCCAGCTGATCGGGGAGGACCCGGTCCAGCTGCGCGACCGCACCCCGGAGTCGATCCGGATGCTGGTCGGCCAGGGCTTCCTGGAGCCGGTCGGGAAGTGACGCGCGGGGCCCCGGGCCGCCGTCGGGACGGCTGAGGGCGAGGGGCCGGCGTACGACAGGTGCGGTAGGGGCGCTCCCGCACACGGCGGGGGCGGCCCGGCGGAAGGCGCCGGGCACGGGGA
>NZ_JBJHPC010000299.1:0-8775 GCF_045257485.1 Streptomyces sp. YS-3
CCCCCGTAACCGTCCACCGGCTGGCCCCTTGCCGGGGGCCGGCCCGTCATCCGAGAGAGACCTCCATCCCCACGCCCGACCGCACTCCCCCGCCCATCACCGCCAGCAGAAACCCGCGCCTGGCCGCAGCCCTGTTCCGCCGCTACCTGCGCGCCGTCGCTGTCGGCAGCCACGAACGGCCCCTTCCTCTGGGCGGCGCCCGGCCAGAGACCGCCCTCAGTGAAGCCCGCCGCCTCGGCCGACGCAGCTGACCGCCCCTTCCCTTCGCTCCCAGGAGGCCCATGACCGACCTGTCGTCCTATCCCGTACGCCTCGCCGAGAACATCGCCGGCCTCATCAAGACCCTGGACGACTACCTCGACCAGGCCACCCCGCGCCAAGCGGCCCGAATCCTCGGCAAAGTCCTCGACCCCGAGGACGGTGTCCTGACCCGGGTCACCGACCTGGTGGAGACCGGTACCCGGTTTGCTCAGAGCCAGGCCCACCGCGGGATGCTCCCGCCCGAGGTGTGGCTCGCCATGGGCCGGGCCTCCAACGAACTCCATAGCGTCGCCATGGACCTTGACGACCATGCCGACGCGATCAAGCAGCTCGGGACGCCGCCCACCACGGCAAGCACCCTGCCGCCCGGCCCCGTCGCCTCCGCCATGGTCGTCAGGAGGAGCCGGTGAAGCAGCAGCAGTGGACCGGCTGGGGCCCCGGTGCCCAACAGGCCGAACAGCACTACCTGGTCGAGCCCCGCTATCTCGCCGGCGGCGGCGATATCCGCTACGTCAGCGAGTTCCTGCGCGCCTCCGGGTGGAATGACAAGTCCAAGAGGGGCGGGCCGCTGGTCTTCGACAGCCCGGACAAGTCCGTCCGCCTCGGATACGACCCGTTCACCCAGCCCGGCGGGTGGACGATCTCCGGGAAGACAACCCCCGGCCAGGAAGCCTGGCACGCGACCTTCACCCGTCAGATGCCCGTGGAGATCGTCGCCGGGTTCACCGACGCGCTCACCCGCCCCCGCACCGCGCACGCACCCAACGTGTGGGCGCCCCTGCAAGAGCAGCACTGGACGACCGAACAGGGACAGCACGTCACCGCCATGAGCCCCGACGGCGGCGCCTGGATGCAGTTCCACCAGTCCAAGTCCGGCGAAGCGCACTGGTGGGCCGGCGCCCGCAACGAACATGGCCGCGTCTGGGACGCCCACTTCACTGCCACCACGCCGATGCACCTCGTCCAGGCGTTCAGTACCGCCCTGTCCGACCCGCAGCAGGTCATGCGTCCGCGCGGACATGTGCCGCCCTCCACCCGCATCCGCACCACCTCGGTGTCCGTGCGGCCCGAGGAGCTGTCCGCGTGGCAGCAGGCCCGCATCCGGGCTGCCCACGCCGTCACTTGGGCCCGCAACTCGTGGGCCACCACCCGGCCACGACGCCAGACAACCGCCGCCGGCTCGTACGCCCAGGAGGGCACCCGAGCCCGCCGCTGACCGGGTGGCCACCCCGCCTCCCCCTACCGAAAGCCTCCCTCTTGCCCCACCACGCTCACCCGGCAGCACCCACCCCCGACCAGGTCCGTCAGGCCGCAGGCACGCTCGCCGACCTCGCGGCCTATCTGCGCACTCATCCCCCGCTCAACGATGTTCTGCCGCTGCTCGTGCCGCTGCTCGACGAGGACGACGGCGTCCCGATCCTGCTCGGCGAGGCGCTGCGCTGCACCGGGCACCTCATCGGCCGCCATGCCGAGTTCCCTATGCTCGACACGACCCGTCAGATCATGGAGTCCTTCCGCGAAGCCTCCCAGGAGTTCACGGACTGGCACATCCTGCACTGGGACGTACAGCGCCTGAACGCCCAGCACACCGGCCGTACCACTCCAGCGAGCGGCCGATGAGTCCCACTCTTAGCGCACCGAGCGCCGAGAAGATCGCCGAGGCCGTCAACGTCCTGCACGAAGTTGAGGACTTCCTCCGTGAGCCGTCGTCCTTCCAGGACGCGCGGAGTGTACTGAGTCAGGTCCTCGACGAGGAGTACGGAGTGCCCATGGTGTTGGGCAACATCCTGCGCTCCAGCGCCCGCCTCATCGAGGGCCGCGCGCTTCTGCCGTGGCCCGTCGAGATCCGTCACATCGTCGCCAGGATGAGAGCAGCCGCCATCGAGGTGACCGACTGCCATGACCTCCATCAAGACGTCCGCCGCCTGGGCAGTCATGAGTTCGGCCTCCCCGCAGAGGTGCCAGCCGCGCTGTGACCACCCTTTACGTCGCCACTCGCGCCAACTCCCCGCACGGCACCATCTGGTTCGAGACCCAGCCCCGCCATCTCGCCGGGGGCGGAGATCCCCGGTACATCACCCAGGCGCTGCGGGCCGCAGGCTGGGCCAACCGCTCCGATCCGGACTTTCCCCACGTCCTGCTGGTCAGCCCCGACTACCGGTCCACCGTGGTGCTGGAGCCCGACCCCGAGCCGTACGCGGCATGGTGGCGTATCCGCGGGCAGGAGGAGGACGGCCGGCGCTGGTACACCGAGTTCGGCGCGCACACCCCGGTGGAGATCCTCGCCCACCTCACCGACGCGCTGCTCGAACCCGTCCCCGAGCACGCTCCGCCCGTCTGGTCGCCCCTGACGACGGCGGGCTGGTCCTACGAGCGCGACGAGCGGGGCAATGAGATCGCCCGCCACCCCGACAACATCCTCAGCCTGGAGCGGTGGGCCGTCGAGCCGGGCGAGACCTTTCACTGGCGGGCCCAGGCCGCCCTGCCCAACGGCGGCGGTGGCTTCCGGCGCATCTGGCACGCCTACCTCGACGAACAGATGCCGGCCCACCTGATCGCCGCATTCACCACCGCTCTGGCCGGCAGCGAGCCCGTCCAGCGCGGCATGTACGACGTTCCGCACTCCCACCTGGTCACTCAGCAGCAGCGCGGCCCGCAGGGCGAGCAGCTCGCCGGCGCGCACGAGGCGCGGCTCAAGGCGATGCGTGCCGGTGCGCGCAAGGCCCGCCGCACGGCCGCACTCGCCACGGCCGCACCGGCGCCCCTCGCCGCACCCGTCGCTTCTGCTCCCGGCCGGGCCCGCTGAACGAGCCGGGCGGCACTCCCGCCCGGCTCACCGCCCGCCCCTGTTCCTTCATCCCTTCTGAGAGCGCCCTTGTCCCCAACTGCTCCCGCCCCCAATGAGATCCACCGCGAGCGCCTGCACCAGCTCGCCGCCTTCCTGCGCGAGAGCGAGCAGATCCTCGACGACTTCGACGCCTGGCGCGAGGAGCACAGTGACCTCGACGGCTGGCCCCTCGACGACGACGAGCACAGCCGTCATGCCGTCAAACGCGACGCGGACACCTGGCGGTCCTTCAACCGCGTCCGGTCTTTCGCCAAGGACCTGCTGGCCACCGCCGAGGTCCAGGTGCAGCAGCTCAACCCCGCGCACCTCCAGTCCCGCTGGCCCTGGCAGCTGGGCGTCCTCGATGACGCCCTGACGCAGCTCGGCGCGCTGCAGCAACAGTGGCTCGAAGCCCGGGCCGCGCTGGCCCCGACCGACCGCCCGGGCAGCTTCGCGTACGACGACGCACTCGCCGAACGCAACGAGGAAGCCTGGTCCTACCTCGACGACTGGGCCACCCACGGCAAGGCTCTCCTCGAAATCCAGGCCGCCGCCCAGGGCCACCCGCCCCGCCCACCGGCTCTGGCCTCGGCCACGACGCGCGTACGCCCGGCGGTTCCCGCCGTAGCGCCGTCTGCGCCGGCCCGGAGGTGAGCGGCGTGCCGCACGACATCGACGTGGTCCTGGTCGCGCCCCGCTACCTCGCCGGCCCCGGCGACCCGGCCTGGGTCACCGTCCCCCTCCACCGTGCCAGCGGGTGGAGCACCGGCGAGGACCCGCTGGTGCCCCGGGTCATCCTCACGAGCCCCGACCAGCTCGCCCAGCTGCGTATCGCCCCCGACCCGGACCCGGCCGAGCCGTGGTGGACCCTGCGCCATGCGCACCACGGTGACCAACGGGCCTGGTCGATGACCTTCGACGCCAACACTCCGGTCGAGATTATTGCCGCGGTCACCGACGCCCTCACCGCCCCCGACCCACGGCCGATGGTGGCGGGCGACCCGTAC
Source organism: Streptomyces sp. YS-3 (assembly GCF_045257485.1). NCBI lineage: Bacteria > Bacillati > Actinomycetota > Actinomycetes > Kitasatosporales > Streptomycetaceae > Streptomyces > Streptomyces sp. YS-3. The sequence goes on from NZ_JBJHPC010000299.1 coordinate 4,096, forward strand.
GAGATGCTGCGCGCGGCGGGCTGGCACGCTCCGCGCCACCACGACGGTCACACCTCCCCCCAGGGCATGACCGCGCCCGACGGCCTGGCCCGCGTCGACCGCATCGTCCACGAGGACGGCCGCACCGCCAGCTGGATCGTCGAGACCTCCGTCCACCACCTCCCCTCGGTCTGGCGCGCCTACGCGGACGGCGACACCCCGCCCCACCTGATGGCGGCGCTCTTCGGCGCGATGGCCGACGAGACGCCCCTGGTCCGGGAACCGCACCGCGTGCCCCACCTGGCCGCCACCCACGGTCGTACCAGCTCCGGCCAGACCAGCGCCGAGACCTTCGCCTTCGCGCTGGAACGCCGCACCACCGCCCTCGCCACGCGGCGCACCCCGCCGCCACCGGCCGCTGGGCCCTTCTCACCGCACGCGCCCAAGCCGCGCCGGCCCCGCTGACCCGCCAGCGCCCAACTCCCCTTCTGGAACCGCCCTCTTGCCCCAGCCCTCCTCCACCAAGTCCACCGATGCGACCGACATAGCCTTCAAGATCCTTCTCGGGGTGCTCGCCGTCGGCGTTCCCCTGTCTAATCTCGCCTGGCTCGGCGGGCAGATCACCACCTGGGCCACCGACTCCGGGCCCGGCGCCCCCTACCAGCCCGTGCAAGCCCTCCTGCACCCCGAGCAGCTCTGGCCCGACCTGGGAGAAACGTCCCTCCTGTTCGGCACGCGCCTCCTGCCCGGCGCCGTCCTGCTCGCCCTCACTCTCACCGCCGCCGTGCTCTACAAGCGGTACAAGGGCGCCGGTGGCGGGCGCAAGAAGCGCATCGACGGCATGGCCAAGCACACGGACATCGAGCCACTGATGTCCAAGGCCATCACCTCCAAAGCCCGTTCGCTGCGGCCGAGCCTGAAGGACGCCAAGCACATCGACGCCCGTGACACCGGCATCCTCCTCGGCAACCTCCAGGGCACGAAGTACGAGGTGCGCATGGGGTACGAGGATGTCGCCGTGGCGATCATGGCGCCGCGCTCCGGCAAGACCACCTCCCTGGCGATCCCCTCGATCCTCAACGCGCCGGGCCCGGTCCTTCTGACCTCCAACAAGGCGGCCGGTGATGCCTTCACCGCCACGCTCGACGCGCGGGCAGCGGTCGGCCAGACCTGGTCGATGGACCCGCAGCAGATCGCCCACACCGGGCGCGAGATGTGGTGGAACCCGCTCGCCACCGCCAAGACCCTCGACGGCGCGGGGCGGCTGGCCGGTCACTTCCTGGCCGCGAGCGTGGATGCCTCCCAGCAGGGCGACTTCTGGTCCAAGGCCGGATCCAACATCCTCTCCCAGCTGTTCCTCGCCGCCGCCCTGGACGAGCGCCCCATCACCGACGTGATGCAGTGGCTGGCCTTCCCCGCCGACCGCACCCCGCTCGACATCCTGCGCGACCACCAGTTCACCGCGGTCGCCTCCCAGCTCAAGGGCACCGTGGAGGGGCCGCCGGAAACGAGAGACGGCATCTACGAGACTGCCCGCCAGTACGCCGCCGCCCTGCTGAACTCGGAGATCGCTGCGTGGGTGACACCGCAGAAGGACGTCGAGGAGTTCAGGCCGGAGGCGTTCGTGACCTCCGCCGACACCTTGTACCTGCTCTCCAAGGACGGGGGTGGCGGAGCCAGTGCCCTGATCGCCGCATGCGCGGACTCGGTGATGCGGGCCGCGACCGCGCAGGCCGAGCGCGCCGGCGGACGCCTGGACCCACCGATGCTCGCGATCCTCGACGAGGCCGCCAACGTCTGCAAGATCAGCGACCTCCCCGACCTCTACAGCCACTTGGGCAGCCGCGGGATCATCCCCATCACCATTCTCCAGTCCTACCGCCAGGGCCAGAAGGTGTGGGGGGATGCGGGCATGGACGCGATGTGGTCCGCCTCCACGATCAAGGTCATCGGGTCCGGCATCGACGACCCCGATTTCGCCGACAAGTTGTCCCGGCTGATCGGCGACCACGACGTCGAGACCACCTCCACCTCGCACTCCGAGTCCGGGAAGTCCACCTCGGTGTCGATGCGGCAGGAGCGGATCCTGCCGGCCGACGCCATCCGCGCCCTGCCCAAGGGCACCGCGCTCTGCTTCGCCACCGGCATGCGCGCCGCGATGCTCGACCTGCGCCCCTGGTATCTCGAACCCGGCGCCGACGAACTGTCCGCCGCCTCCGCCCGCGCCTCGAAGGGCATCACCGAGCGGGCCGTCGCCAAGGCAGCCCTGAAGCAGCCCGACTTCGGCACTGCCGCGTAGCCCTCCCCGGGGGTTTCTCACAGCCGCTTGGCCATCCGACGTCCCTCGCGGAACCACAACTCGCCACATCCCCTTGGTGCCTCCGTCTTCCGCCTGGATGGCCGTGAGGCCGCCCTAGGATGCTGCGCAGGATCAGCTGACTGTGAGGACACGCATGGCCACAATGATCAAGCACCAGGAGTTGTCAGCGTCCGTCGACTATTTCGGACTATGCCTTGAGGATGCTGACGACGCGCGGCTCCCAGCCCTGTTCCCTGACGGGTATGAGCCCGGTCCGTTCCTGACCGCGCGGGATGGCCGGTTGGACATCACGAGTGCCGGGCACACACACTGGGCCCATCTGACCGTGGAAGTCTGGGACAGTCCGCCGCCTAAGCCCGACGGTGAGTGGGAGGAGGAGGGTTGTGCGTCCCTCTTCTGTGCTGCGGGTGAGCTGAAGGTGCGCGGAGTCACCAGCCCGATGCCTGAACGGATCCGCCTCTCGGAAGGGCCGGCCAGATGGTCGGTTCGTCTGCTGTGTACCGGTCGTGTCGCAGTGGCCGAGGCCGCAACCCGCGACGTTGTCTATGACGTAGAGCGCTACACCGTCCAGTTCTGGCCCGCCTCCTAACCACGAAAGGCCGGTGCCTGCAGCGCACCGGCCTCCGCGATCAGCGTGTGGCGGCCTTAATGGATGATCTCCATCCAGAAGCCGTCGTCTGGCCCGTCAAGGACCCGGTTCTTGTCGTAGAACTGGCCCAGGAGGATGCCGGCATCCCTGTTCTGATCCCCCGGGACGGGCATCACGCTGAAGTTGTCACGCAATTGATGCGGGTCGTAGTCCGCGCCGACGGCCCCTTGGTACGTGCTGGCGAAGGGGTACTCGTCGCACTGGTCGCCGTTCTTGGCGTAGTCGTCCCCAAAGTACTTCGTGCAGTTGTACACGGAGCGGCGGCGATTCTCTTCTCTGCGCTTCGAGTCCGTGTACAGCCGGGTCAGGGGGTCGCCAGGGTTTTGCCCCGGAACCTTCTTGGTGGCACTGGGTGGCACGGTCGAGCCGGGGTTGGTGAACGCCTTCTCTATGTGGCGGGCCACGCCGCGTTCCGGCGCCCCATCAGCTGTGCTGTACACGAGGGGCGTCTGGTAGGCGAGGCTGGCTGCGCCTGTGGCCGAGTTGGGGAGGTAGGGCGCCTTGTCCCACCGCAGGGCGAGCCAGAAGGGCTCCCCGCCCGTGGCGCCGCCCAGCTTCCAGGCCATCGGCGGCTTGATCTTGAAGGAAGGCTGGTAGATGGCGCTGATCAAGTCCACCGACCCGCCGTTGCCCTGCCCCGCGGAGGCGTCCACGGTCTGGCTGAAGGTGCCGTTGCTACGCAGGGCCACCCACGGCTTCGTGACCGGCAGCTGTGTGCCACCCCAGCTGTACTGGACGCCGGCAGGCCAGCTCTTGGCTATCGCCGCCGAGGTCTGGATGCCGGTGGTCGTGATCCCCGTCTGCCCGGTGGAGAGCATGTCGGTGAACTGGTAGGTGAGCTGGATCTCCCGGCTGATCGACGGGACCGTCGCGATCACGACGACGTTGAAGTGACTCTCGCCAACAGGCTTGCCGTTCTGCAGCCAGGTCTGGTTGAACGTCGCGCCCGAGCAGGCGGCGTAACGGGACTTGACGAAGAACTTGTTCGTCGTGCCCAGACCCGCCACACACTCGGCGGCGGTCATCGTGCGCGGCGGATCCGGCAGGGACACCGCCCCCGCCACTCCCTCGCTCTTGGTGGGGGCGGGGCGCGCGGACTCTCGCCGCGCACGCGGAGCAAAGGAGGCCGCAGGCCCCACCGTCTCCTTCGCGAGCCGCGCCTGCGTGTCACCGTCGTCGGCTAACGCTCGCAGTCTTGCCAAGCCCTGGCCGCTTCTCAGCTCCGCGAGGGAGGGAGCGTGGGCGCCGTAGGGCAGGACGTAAGTGTCCACGCGCTGATCGAGCGGTGCACCGTGAGCCGACGCCGGAGCCGCCAGTGGCCACATCAGCGCGGAGGCGGCCAGCGCCATGGTGCAGCCACGCGCGTTTCTGAGGAATCGTTTCATCGTCCCCCCTGGACGTAGGAATTCCGCCCTCGCAAGGAGCGGCAGACATCATGCCTATCAGCCCCAGCCGCTAAGCCTGAGCGCGCTTGTCCTTTTTGGCGCGATCACCGTCGCAACCTGACCGAACACGCCGCCTCGTAACAAATGACTGGACACGAGATCGGGACGTCCACCAAACCGATCCATAGCGGAAGACCGGCTCTATCGATGCACTCAGGATGCCTATTCAGACCACTGAGAGAGCGTGACGGTCATGAACCCAACTGGCCGATTACGACCCCGGGGCACCGAGAAGGTGACCACATCACCGCCCCCCCCGCTCATCCTGCGGGGCCGACGGGCAAGGA
>NZ_JBJHPC010000300.1:0-8775 GCF_045257485.1 Streptomyces sp. YS-3
GGGCAGGCGAGTTGACTCGGCAGCATCCTCCGTCGTTCGACCTGGTCCGCACACCGTGGCTGCCCGTGCAACGCACGGACGGATCAACCGACGAAGTTTCCCTGCTCACTCTCTTCGAACAAGCGAACTCCTTACGCCGATTGGTAGGAGACATACCCACGCAGGAGATGGCTCTGCTGCGACTGCTGCTGGCGATCCTCTACGACGCCTTGGACGGGCCCGCCGAGATCGAGGACTGGGAAGATCTGTGGCAGTCAGACAGCCCCTTCGCGACGGTGCCCGCCTATCTCGAGCGTCATCGCGACCGCTTCGACCTGTTCCACCCCGAGCGGCCCTTCTACCAGGTCGCTGGACTGCGTACGGCGAAGGACGAAGTCGCACCGCTCAGTCGGATCGTCGCGGACGTGCCTGTCGGAGAGCCCTTCTTCGCCATGAGACGTCCCGGGGTGAGTCATCTGTCTTGTGCAGAAGCCGCTCGCTGGCTTATCCACGCACACGCTTTCGACACCTCCGGCATCAAATCAGCCATGACCGGTGACGAGCGAGGCAAAGCCGGCAAGGTCTATCCACTGGGCGTCGGATCGCTGGGGACTCTGGGAGGAGTGTTCGCTGAAGGCCCCACACTTCGCGAGACCCTGCTCCTCAACCTGATCGCATGGGACGAAGCCCCCTCTGGCTCGGAAAGGGCCGCAGACGATATGCCGGTCTGGCGGCGCGATCCGCTCGGACCCGGCGAACGCGGCGACCCGCCGGGTACAGCGCGACCTGCGGGACTGCGGGACCTGTACACATGGCAGTCCCGCCGGATCCGACTGCATGCAGAAAACCATCGTGTGACCGGAGTAGTCCTCGGCTACGGCGACCCGCTCTCCCTCACCTCCCCCTGGAAGCACGAACCCATGTCCGGCTGGCGACGCAGCGAACTCCAGGAGAAGAAGCAGGGCCGCTCCCCCGTGTACACACCGCTACGGCATGATCCGAGCAAGGCTGCGTGGCGCGGACTGGCTGCCTTGCTGCCCGCCCGCCAGCACACGACAGACAGCGGCAAGCGTGGCGAGCCGGCAGCCACGCTCCGGGCCGGCATCACCCGATGGTTCACGCAGGTGATCACAACCAGTGAGATCGACCCCGGCACCCTGGTCCGGCTGAGACTCATCGGCGCCGTGTACGGTACCCAGCAGTCCGTGGTCGACGAGATCGTGGACGACTCCGTTGTCCTGCCCGTGATCACTCTTCACGAGGCCAACCCGGTGTACGGCGCAGCCGCCGTGGACGCCGTAAGCGACGCTGAGGGAGCCGTCATCGCCCTCGGACAACTCGCCGGCCACCTGGCCAGGGCAGCCGGGACTGACCCCACGGGGGCCGTCTCCGCAGCCCGCGACCTGGGATTTGGCACCCTCGATGGCCCTTACCGAGCATGGCTCAAGGAACTGCTGGACTTCTCCGACCTGGTCACTGCCCGCCAGGAATGGCGCGGTACCACCCGACGGCACCTGCTGCGGCTGGGACGTCAGCTCCTCGACTCCGCCGGCCCGGCCGCAGACGAAGGCCGGCTGGTCGACATTCCCGGGGTGGGACCGCGGCTGATGGACGCCGGCCGCGCCGAAGGATGGTTCCTCACCCGGCTCAACACGCTCCTGGGGCCACCGGCGGATCCCGTGTGACCCACGCACAGCCGACCACTCTCCGCAACCGAGTCTCTTCCGACCGAGCACCACACGGAGAACACCCGATGACCACCACGCACAAACAGTACACCCACAGCAGCAGCGCGGCGTCCGTCGACGACCGCCAACAACGCTCGCTCGCGTACCGGGCCACTTTGCGCACCATCGTCCCCCTGCAACGGGGATACCGAGACGACAGGCCAGCGGCCGTCGCCGCGGTGGCCCGGCTGCGGCGCGAGGCCGGACGCGAGGTCTACGCGACGGCCACCGGCTGGGGCCTTGATGACCTTGAAACCCTTACAGAGCTTCGCGAGGAAGAAAGCAACAACCCCGGACGGTATCCCTCACGGGGCGGGCGGGCCGACCAAGAGGAAAACGAGGATCGGGCAGTCCATCTCGCCGTGACCCTCTGGGCACTTCACCAGCAGTCCGTCCGAGACGAACCGATGCACGTGACCCAGTGGACCCTGGGGCGTGCCGTGCGACAGCTCGCCCAGGGCAAATCCGACACCCCTGACAGCTCGCCCCGCGACTCCGCCGGTAGCACGTCCAGCGACACGAGAGACGGAAGCGGGGCGTACACGCCCGTTGAAGACGTCAGTCCCACCATCCGAAAACGGTTTGTGCGCATCGGGACCTCAGCCGACTTCGACACCCTCGGCCGCCGCCTGCGCGAAATGGTGTTGCTGCTCCGCAACGCCCGCATTCCCCTGGACTACGGACTGCTTGCCGACCAACTCACCCGCTGGCAGAACGCCGCCAGCCAGGGCGACGTCCGGCGCGCCTGGGGAAGAGGCTTCCACTACACCGGTCCCAAGGCCCCTGCACTCACCGATGAACAAGACACCCCTGCACCCGCACAGACGCCGGACACCTCGGCTGAAGAGCCCACCAGGTAACCCGCGCCCACACCAGGGCGGTTGCTTGCCAGGGCGCCTGCGCAGGCAGACGTCTGGCACCGTCAGAAGAGAAACGGAAACACGGTGACCCGAACCATCCTTGATATCCACATCCTGCAGAACGTTCCGCCGAGCAACCTCAACCGTGACGACACCGGCACACCGAAGTCAGCAGACTTCGGTGGCGTCCGCCGGGCACGCGTATCCAGCCAGGCGTGGAAGCGCGCCGCGCGAAAGGAATTCAACAACCTCCTGCCGCCGGAAGAGCTTGGCGTACGAACGAAGAAGGTTGCCCAAGCGCTCGCTGACCGGATCGTCGAACGGAACAAATCGCTGGCTCCCGTAGCCGTCCAACTGGCTGCCGAAATGCTGAAGACGGCAACCGGAAGCAAGATCGAGGTGCCGAAGCGCAAGGAGAAGAACGGCGGCGAGGCCCCTGCGGTCCCGGAGTCCGCCTACCTGATGTTCCTCAGCAGGCGGCAGCTCGACAGCCTTGCCGAGATCGCCATCGAGGGCAGCGGTCCCGACGGCAACGTCAAGACCCTTGTGGAACATCTCAAGGACAAGGAGAACAAGGCCGCAGCACGTAAGGCCATCGACGCACGGCACTCGGTCGACATCGCACTCTTCGGACGCATGGTCGCCGATTCCGCAGACCTGAACGTCGATGCCGCGACCCAGGTGGCACACGCCCTGAGTGTCCACAAGTCAGAGATCGAGTCCGACTACTACACCGCCGTAGATGACATGTCCACGGAAGAGGAGTCCGGTGCCGGCATGATCGGCACCATCGACTTCAACTCCGCCACGCTCTACCGTTACGCCGCAATCGACGTCAACGCACTCCACCGCAACCTCGGACTGGGACTGCGAGACGACGAATCGCCAAGCACCCCCGTCGAGAAGGCCGTAGGTGCATTCCTCGAAGCATTCATCACGTCGCTGCCGACCGGCAAAATCAATACCTTCGGCAACCATACGCTCCCCTCAGCCGTCATCGTGAAGCTCCGCAACCGCTGGCCCGTCAGTTTCATCGGAGCCTTCGAAGAGCCAGTACCCCCGGGGCCGAACGGCGGCTTCCTGCGCGAAAGCTGCCAACGGCTGGCGGCCTACGTACCGCATTTGGAAGCGCAGTACGGCATCACCACCGATGACACCGACAGCTGGGTCTTCCGCGTGGGCGAAGAGACGCTTGGACTGGCCCCGCTCGGCGCACCAGTTTCATTGGACTCCCTGGTGCGGGATGTGACTGCAGCAGTAGCACAGCGGATGGGGTCCGCGAAATGAGCGTGCTGCTTCTGCGGCTCGCAGGACCCCTGCAATCGTGGGGCGCGGCAGCCCGCTTCGCCCGCCGCAGCACAGAGAACGCACCCACAAAGAGCGGAGTGCTCGGACTGCTCGCCGCCGCCGCAGGCCGGCCCCGCACAGCGGACCTGTCCGACCTAGCCGCCCTGCGGTTCGGTGTACGAATCGACCAGCCAGGCTCACGACTGCGGGACTTCCACACCGCCCACCACGACGACTCCGGCAAAGCCATGCCACTGTCCGAACGGTTCTACCTCACCGATGCCATCTTCGTCGCCGGGGTCGAAGGGGACAAAACACTGCTGCAGCGCCTGCACGAAGCCGTGCGATCCCCCCGCTTCCTTCCGTATCTCGGACGCCGTTCCTGCCCCCCCTCCCGTCCCATCGAGATGGGACCACCAACGGAGGACACCTCGCTCGAAGAAGCCCTGCACTCCGCCGAGTGGCAAGCGTCCAGCTGGTACAGGCGGCAGCAACGGCGCACGACACGGCGCACTGGCAGCCCCGACGCCTCCCAGACGCTCGATCTGCTCATCGACTGCCCTCAGGGTGAGGTCCCGCACCTGTCCTTGCGGGATCTGCCGGTGAGCTTTGACTCCAGCCATCGTCAGTACGGGCTGCGAGGCCTCCTCGCCGAGCGCATCGCTCTCCCCTCGACACACAGCACGAGGGGGGAGCATGACCCGACAGCCGGGCTGCGCGCCCTCGGACCAGCCACCGACGCCACCAACGGCACTGCAGACCGGCAGGAATAGCAGATGTACCTCACCCGTTTCCCCATCAACACCGCTCGCTCCGGCGCCCGCCGCCTCCTGGCCTCGCCCCACCTGATGCACGGCGCCGTCAACATGGCGTTTCCCACCCTGCCGCAACGCGATGGTCAGGCACCGCGGGTTCTGTGGCGCCTGGACCCGGCCCCGGCGGGGCGTGCCGACCTGTTCCTCGTCAGCCCCCAGCGCCCAGACCTGACCCACCTCGTGGAGCAAGCCGGCTGGCCCGCACTGGGGCAGCCGGGATGGACCACCTTCGACTACGGGGAGTTCCTCGACCGCTTGAAGCCCGGAGACACCTGGGGATTCAGGCTCACTGCCAACCCCGTCCACTACATCCATCAACCGCAAGACGCTGAAGGCGCCCCGACGAAGCGCACCGCTCATGTCACTCCACGCCACCAGATCGGCTGGCTCCTGAAACGACAGGAACATGCCGGCTTCGAAATCGTGCGGACACCCCCCGAACAGCAGCTGACCCAACACGGCCATGAGCACCAGGTAGTCGTGCACAACCGGCTACCCCAGCAGTTCCGCAAAAGTGGGGCAACCAGCGCCGAGCGCCACGACGTCCGCTTGACACGGGTCACCTTCGACGGCCGACTGCGCATCACCGATACCGATGTCCTCCGCCGAACCCTCACCCACGGGATGGGCAAAGCCAAAGCCTACGGCTGCGGATTAATGACCCTCACCCCCTTGAGCACAGCATGAGCACGATCAGCGGCCGCAGCATCTCCTCCCCACATGAACTGACCCGCGTCGGCGACCGGATCTCCTTCATCTATCTGGAACGCTGCACCATTCATCGCGACGACAACGCCATCACGGCAACCGACGCGGACGGCGTCACACACATCCCCTCCGCCAGCATCGGAACACTCCTGCTGGGCCCGGGAACCCGCGTGACCCACCAGGGCATGTCCGTCCTGGGCGAGTGCGGAGCCAGTGTGGTCTGGGTAGGCGAGCACGGCGTACGCTTCTACGCCGGCGGCCGCGCGCTCACCCGGTCCTCTCGCCTCGCAGAAGCCCAGGCCACCGCGTGGGCAAACCGTCGCACTCGCCTAGACGTCGCGCGAGCCATGTACCGGCTGCGCTTTCCCCAGGACGACCCGTCAGACCGAACCCGGCAAGAATTGCTCAACATGGAGGGGCGTCGCGTCAAGGAATGCTATCGCCGGGAGTCATCCCGTACCGGCGTGCCCTGGCGGCGGCGCGAATACCACCACGGCAACTTCACCGCCGGCGACCCCGCCAACCAAGCCGTCACCGCAGCCGCCCAGTGCATGTACGGCATCGCCCACTCCGTTGTCGCCGCTCTCGGCTGTTCCGCAGCACTCGGATTCGTTCACTCCGGACACGAACGCTCCTTCGTCCTCGACATTGCCGACCTATACAAAACAGAGATCGGCATCCCGGCCGCATTCGAAGCCGTAGCCGAAGGCGAGGAAGACATCGCCTCACGCACCCGCCGCGCTCTGCGGGACCGCATCAACACCGCTGGGCTCCTCAACCGCTGCGTACGCGATATCAAAGACCTGCTCACGCCCACCGACACCCCTGACACCCCCGGGTCGGACGACTTCTGCGACCAAGTCACCCTGCAGTCGGACGGCGGTCGGCACGTGGCGAGCGGCCGCAACTACAGCGCCGCCGAACACCAGACCATCCAGGAAGAACCCCTCTGGTGACCGTCATCGTCCTCGCCAACTGCCCTGCCGGGCTACGGGGGTTCCTCACCCGATGGCTCCTCGAAATCTCTCCCGGCGTCTTCCTCGGCTCCCCGACAGCCCGAATCCGCGCCGTCCTTTGGCAAGAGGTTCGCCAGTACAAAGGCAAAGGCCGCGCCCTGCTCGCCTACCAGACCAACAACGAGCAAGGCTTCACGTTCGAAACCCACGAACACGCTTGGCGCCCCACAGACCATGAAGGCCTCACCCTCCTCTTCCGCCCGGCACCACACGCCACCCCGCCGGTCACCACCTCCCCCGGCCCGCCAACCCAGGGCTGGAGCAAAGCAGCCAAGAGGAGGCGCTACGGAAACCGGTAGGCAGGTGATTGCCACACAACAAACCCTCATTCACCCCCTTTGTTCATCATGTCCGAATCTGCGAAAGTGAGCAAAATCCGCTCAGTGACGCGGTAAACAAGCAGGTCGCAGCCTGTGGTCCCCGCGCCTGCGGGGGTGATCCCGAGGCCAAGATTCGGTGTTGGGCGGCGGGCATGTGGTCCCCGCACCTGCGGGGGTGATCCCTATGAGGAACTTTCAGCGCATGGATGGGTGACGTGGTCCCCGCGCCTGCGGGGGTGATCCCTCCTGGTCCGCGGTGAGGGCGTTCTTCCGGCGGTGGTCCCCGCGCCTGCGGGGGTGATCCCGGCCAGAGTCCGGATACACCGCGCCTTGTGGGGTGGTCCCCGCGCCTGCGGGGGTGATCCCAAGTTGCGGACGGTCGGCCGTGGTGAGATCCAGTGGTCCCCGCGCCTGCGGGGGTGATCCCGGGAGCCATCCCGCCGCTACCACCTGCTCGGGGTGGTCCCCGCGCCTGCGGGGGTGATCCCCCGAAGCTCATCTCGTCGACGTCGCCGCGGTCGTGGTCCCCGCGCCTGCGGGGTGATCCCGGGGGGGACCACCCCACCCCGGGGGCAGGCGTGGTCCCCGCGCCTGCTCGGGGGGATCCCGTCCTCAACCACACGCCGGAGCAGCGCATGCAGTGGTCCCCGCGCCTGCGGGGGATGATCCCGCGCAGGCGCCCTGCTTTAACCTTGCTGGGCTGTGGTCGCCACGCCTGCTCAGCCCGTTGCACGCGCTCCAGGAAGAGGAGGGGAGCGAGACATGAAGACTGATCGGACGCGCGTTCGAGTGCAGATCGGGCCGAAGCGCGCTGCAGCGGCGCTCAGCCAAGGCGTCGATTTTGCAGCATCATCAGTGCCGCGATGGCGTTCGCGCTCCAGATCTTCCCGCGCCACCAGCTCGGGAAGGCTCTTCAGCGGCACCCACTCCCGATGTGCCGACTCGAAAGCCCCCGCCTGCGCGGGGACGACGTCGTACAGCCGGTCGGTTCCCGTCCCGACAGCGGTTCACTCCCCGCCTGAGCGGTGACCACTTTTCCCGAGTTGTATCGTTAAGGACGCTTTGCAACTTTTTAACCTATCCCGGAGGGCACGAGCACAACCTCCTCAGGGCCCGTCAAGCCGATCCTCGACTTCCGCATTTGAGACCTCACTTGCTGCGCCATGGTGTCTGATCTGCGGCAGGGGTGGGGTCAGGGTCGCCGCACCAGCGCCCGCTGAAGTAAGAGCGGGCACATGCTGCCAGGGTGGCGTCGATGCAGGCCTTTGCTGAGCGCAGTGTGATGAGATGAGGTCTCTCCCCTCGCGGGTGAAGTAGGTTCCCTGCCGGTCGACTTGTGTCCTGTAGGCCCGGTAGGAAGATCACGACGAATTGGTGACTTTCGTAAAGGGGACCTGGATGCGCCGTGCCCGGATCAGTTTTGCCGCCACCGCCCTCACCACGATTGCTCTGTTGCTCTCCCCTGCCGCAGCCTACGCCTCACCAGCCCAGGCAGCCGCCCCCGGCGAGACCGTTACCATGCCGATTCTTGACGCGCTGCAGAACCTGCCCGTACGGGCCGAGGACCGCACGGGATACCAGCGCAGTATGTTCAGGCACTGGGTGGACGCTGACCGTGACGGCTGCAACACCCGCCAGGAAGTCCTCAAGGCCGAGGCACTCCAGGCACCGGTGCAAGGTCCCAAGTGCGCCCTGACCGGCGGTTCCTGGTACTCCCCCTACGATGGCCTGTACTTCGACGACGCCCGCAAGCTCGACATCGACCACCTGGTCCCCCTCGCAGAAGCCTGGGATTCCGGCGCCTCGGCCTGGAGTGCGGCGCAGCGTCAAGCGTATGCCAACGACCTTGGTGACGAACGGGCATTGATCGCGGTCTCTGCCGCCTCCAACAGGTCCAAGGCCGACCAGGACCCTTCCACCTGGCTCCCCCCGTCTGCCGACTACCGCTGCCAGTACGTCACCGACTGGATCGCGGACAAGACCCGCTGGGGCCTCGACATCGACCCAGCGGGTCTTGTCCGCGATCCAGTCGGTGACGTACTGGCAGCGGTAGTCGGCAGACG
>NZ_JBJHPC010000004.1:0-53582 GCF_045257485.1 Streptomyces sp. YS-3
CGTTCCTGACGGCCGCGTGTTCAGCCCGCGAACACGCGGTGCGGCTCAAGAGGTTGTGGGCACCGTTGGGCAGGCAATCGGTGTCCCCTGGGCGGGCCTCATGTACTGGTCACCGCTGTTTCGCTCATTCCCGCCATGAGGAGTTCACCGTGATGTACGAGGCGAACGTGCGGCTCGTCGACTTGCTGGGGAAGGCTCCTGGGAGTTACGAGTTGAGGGTCATTCCGTTGGTCAGCGCCACGGTCACCTGCATCGTGTCGGGGGCCGGATACACGGTCGTCCCCCTCGACCGGGGGGACTGCGTGGGGGAGGAGGATGTGCAGATTGTTGTCAGGTCGCGGACGCGGCCGGCCTCCGTGGTCGGGCGGGGCATTCTGCGCCTGCGATGGAGCGGCGGGCGCCGGCTCGTGCATGTCTGTACGAGTGACGATTTTCCGCCCAATCTGGATGTCGCCGCGGACGGCCGGGGCCTGGTGACGGTCCGGGTGCGCAGCGAGAGGTGACCGGGTTCAGAATCGGCCGTTCCTGACGGCCGCGTGTTCAGCCCGCGAACACGCGGTGCGGCTCAAGAGGTTGTGGGCACCGTTGGGCAGGCAATCGGTGTCCCCTGGGCGCCACGGGCGGCCCGTGCCCTGAGGGCCCGCCCGCAGCGCACGCCTCGCCACCTTTGGCGCCATGCAGAGGGTGCCGGCTGGACCGCTGTACGGGGGGTGGCCCAGCCGGCCGCCGCGTCAGTGCTCGCCAGGACGCGAACGTGCCCGCCGGTCCTTGTGCGGCGAACGCATGTCTTCAGCCGCCTGGGTGGGAGCCGGCGGACAGAGCGAGTGCCAGGGGGGCAGAGAGGCGGCGGGAGCCCGTCGGGCCTTCCACGACGTAGCTGACGCGCACGGTGCCGCCACCGCTGGCGGGAACCGAGAACTCCAGGTCTTTGCCCACAGCCTGCTCCGCCACCACCCGGCTCTGTGTCCATGAGGTGCGGACGACGCCGCTGTCCCACCGCAGCAGCACCTCGTCTCCGGCAGCCATGCCCTCATACGGCTCGACGCGCACCAAGACCGTCAACTTTCCCCCTTCGACGGCGAGACGGCCATCGACGGCCCCCCGCACGACAGGCTCGTCCAGCGGGCCGCGAACTGCCTGGTACCTGTCCCGTTCTTCTGGTGCACCATGATTCATGTCAACGCTCCCCAAGCGCCAGCGCGCTTCGTTGCACAGCAATCCTTCCGTCCATCATGGGCCGCCGAGGCGGCGCGAGGGACGGTAATGCCGAGTTAGGCCCCATGCGCCACGGAGGGGCGGAACAGCCATGTGCGGCGGAGTTGGCCAGGTAGCCGTAGCGACAGGCGGTTTTGCGAGAGCGGCGCAGCTCCCCGTCGAGGTTGTGTCCCGTTTGGAGCGGACCTGGCCGCCGTGAGCAAGCCGCTGCGTACTGTGTGCGCATGACCATGCAGGCGGCGACAGACGCTGCGATCGCCCAGGCCCGGCAGTGGCGGCAGACAGACGTATGGGTCGTCACCGACACCGATACAACCCTGGCCGCCGAACTGCTGCTCTCCCTGCCCTGGCCAGCCGGCCCGGCCGCACAGGCGGCTGCCGCGCCACTCGGCGACCGGCTCGACCATCTGCGCGAAGCCCTCGCCGCCCTCGCGCTCGCCACAGCGACCTCCCGCACTCCGATGGGCTGGTTCCTGGGCCATTGCGCTGTCGTCCTCGCCCCCGTCTTGCAGTGGTGGCCGGAGGGCTCCCCCGAACACGCCACTATCACCCCCACTGCCAGCCAGATCACCGAAGCCGAGACCGCCTTCGACCATGTCCACGTCTTCCTCGCCGCCCTCCAGCACGGCTGACGCATCGCCGGAGCCCGTTGGCCCATCCCTTGCGGTGCCGGGGAATAGGCCCGCGGCGCCGATGGTGGTGCCAGAGGCAGTTCGCGGGAGCGGGTGGAGCAGCCAAGGGCCTTGACGGGGGTGGCTTGTTCGGCGGTTTTTGGCCCGGAGGGCGCTGGGAGCGGCGCGGAAACGCGGAAGCAGCGGGACAGTCTGCTGTTGATCTTGAATATCGTCGACGAGGAGTCCCCGTCATGGCTCAGCACAGGGCCGTATACCGCCTTCAAGAACCCCTTACCGGCGGCAGGCTGGGGTGCGGGTCGTGACCATTGTTGTGTTCGATACCGGCTCTGGGTTGGTCAAAGCGGGCCGGGCGGGAGACGCCGGGCCTGTGGTGTTCCCGTCGCTCATCGGCCCGGTCCAGGATGCCGGTAAGAGCGGTACCCGTTTGGTGGGGGAGCAGGTGGCGGCCAGGCGGGGCGAGGTGGCGCTGACCAGCCCGGTGGAGAATGGGCGCATCCGGGATTGGGACGCCGTGGTGGCACTGTGGCGGCATGCGTTTGAGCGTCTCCGTGTCGATCCGGCAGGCTGCCAGGTGCTGCTGACCGAGTCCCCGCTCAGCCCGAAGACCGAGCGGGAAAGGGCGTCCAGATCCTGTTCGACGCCTTCGGGGTGCAGGGCTGCTATATCTCCAACACCGCCGTCTTGGCCCTGCACGCCAGCGGGCGTACCAATGGGCTGGTGGTGTCGGTGGGGGAGGGAGTCACCCACGTGACGCCGGTCTACGACGGTCACACGCTCCCTCACGCCACCGGGCAGCCCGGCTACGCCGGCGGAGATGTGCTCTTCTACCTGCGCCAGATGTTGACTGGCACCGTAGCCCTGGACACCTCGGCCGGCGGGCGGGAGGCCGCCCGGACCATCATGGAGACCTGCTGCTATGTGGCGGACGACCCGGAACGCGAAGTACAGAAGGACGTGACGATCGCCCACAAGCTCACCGACGGCAGGACCATCACGGTCGACTCTCCCCGCCACCGTGCGCCCGAGCTGCTCTTCTCACCCCGGATCGCCGGATTAGAACTGCATGGTTTGCACGAAAGCGCCCACCGCGCCGTCCTCGCCTGCGACGTCGACATCCGCCAGGACCTCTACAACAACGTCGTGCTCTCGGGCGTAGCCACATGTTTCCCGGCCTGCCCGGGCGCTTGGGCAAGGAGCTCTCCGCCCTTGCCGGAACCACGGCCAAGGTGCTCGCTTCCCCCGAGCGCGCACACGCCGCATGGGCGGGCGGCTCGGGCTTCGCCAGTCGCCCCGATTCCAGAGCAGGTGGATCACTCGCGCGGACTACGAGACGGGAGGCTTCTCGGTGGTGCACCGCAAGTGCCCCTGATACCTGAGGGTGCTCAACCACTGGGTGTTGTGGCTGCCCAGTGGGTGAGCGTCCGCGTCGCTAACACCCCTGCACCCTGCAGCTTGGCTGCCGTTTGCGGATCGTTGAGCGCACGGTTCCAGTGCATCGTGGCCTAGATCGAAGAGGCTGGCTGTCTGCGCAAGGTACGGGCCGACGGCCGCAATCCGTACATCATCACCGGCAGCAGGCGGTGGCGTCTCCCGCCTCGCTGCCCCCACCCCGTCCCCGCGTCGTCTTCGATCTCGCGAGGACGGACCCAGCGGGGTGCGTCACGCAACGGCTCCTCCCCTCCGCCTGGTTGCGGCGGGGCCACTGCGTGCAGTTCAGCCAGACGTCGTGCGTGCCGCTGCTCAACGAGGTGTTTCGGATCCGCCTTTGGCGTGGATCGCCGCGATGCTGCTGACTCCGCTGACGGTACTGACGGGGATGCCCAGTTCGTTGAGCTGCTCAGCGGTCGTGCCGCCGGTCAGCATGGGGCTGACCAGTTCCCTGCCGTGGTCATCGGCGGTCGCGGTGGCGGGGAACACGGCAAGCAGGGCGAGCATGGCAGCTGTTGCGGTGCCGGCCGCAGCTCGGCGGGCAGGTGAGAAGGTCATGATCGTCATGATGGGCGGGGCTGATGCGTCTGAAGGTGTCACAAGGGGTGGTGGCCCTCGGATGGGTGCCTGCTGGGATACGTGTGCGATGCGGGCCCCTCCCGCCCACCAGGCCCGTCCGAAAAGCGTGCTCGGGGCGCCGCGGGAGATGATCCCGTTAAGGACGCCTTCGAGCTGAGTGCCTCCGACCGGCGCGGGAGCAGGGACCTGGACAATCCTCATTCTCGCTGGTGAGAGGCCCTTTCTGTATTCCTGTTCACCCGTCAGCCAGCTGGTCTCATGAAGAAGCCGGGGCTGGGTAAGGCCTCCTGGAAGCTCTCCAGGAGGCGGGTCACCGGGACGTCATAGGCAGATGGTTATCTCGGTGTTCTCTCGGTCGCCCCGCACAAGGAACGTCAAGCGGTGGGACTGGGTGAACTGGGCTTCGTTCTGCTGCTCCCACAGGTCGGTCCAGACGTTCATCCGCAGCGTATAGGTCCCGGTCTTGCCCTCCAGGCCCATGTATGAGGGGTACTTGAGGGCGTACAGCTGGCAGAAGGCCGTGGCGGCGTCCATCCCGGCCGGCAGCAGGTTCCAGAAGGTCCGGAACTCGGGACTGTTCAGTACCTTCACCATGTCATCTCCAGTGCCGGCGAAGGTGATCCGGTCCCCGGTGTCCTTGATGTCCGGCGCCCACTTGGGGAACTCGGCCGCACACGAAAGGAAGTACTTCTTGAAGTCGTCGAACCCGGGCCAGGTCTGATCGCTCAGCTTGCGGACGATTGCGCTCATGTGATTCTCCTTGCCATGTTGGCACGGCGCTCGTCGCCGATATGGCATACCGTAGTCGCATGCCGGAAGAGAAATGTGATCTTCCGTCAAACCGTCCAGCGGCGAACTTCCGCCGCGGTCTGGGGAGCCGTTGGCGCATCAGCCCATGGCCGTGCCAGCCGAAAATGACGTCCCGAAGGTTTGAGCGCGGGGTGATCCGCCGGTCGGGGTCTCGGTTCGGCCCCTGGGTGGAGCCGTCGATATCACCGCGTCCAACCCTGTCTTGCGGGCGGTCTCGACCCAGCACAGCGCCGGCCTTTGAGACAACGTAGCGCCGGCGCGGGCGGCAAGGCTGAGCGCGGTGACTGCGACGGCCAGCATCCGCCGGGCCGGCCTGCTGTAGCCGTCATAGCAAGCCGGCCGACGCGGCCGGACTCACCCGCGACGAGCCCCCGTCACCCTCAACATCCCGAACGTGCCCGGCCGGGAACAGGACGGGGCCTGAACTTCGGGGTCGGCCAGTTCGAGTCCAAGGATCTCCAGCAACCCCTGTTGCCCGACTCTGAGCTGGTGTCGCGCGTCAGTGGAACTGAGTAGTCGTCACGCTTCTGATCTGGGGTTGTGCAGTTTGGTTGAATGGGTTGCCGACTGGCTGGCTCACTGAATTTGCGCAGGAAGCGATGCTGCCAGTCGTCTGACCTGCGGCGCTCCTAGCGTCGGGCGTGGCTGCGCCGTTTGGTTGAGCACTGCGCAGTTTCACTGATCCTCGACAGGCGTGTTTGATGGGTCGGTTACTCGCCGTCAGGCACCGGGGGCGCACGGGGGTCTGGTACGCCCCTGGGGGCTTCTGGGCGCCATTGCGTGTGGGTGCGAGGGGCTGAGGGGTGTGGAATGCTGCCGCCAATCCACCCCATGTGCCGATACGGCGCACGCCTTTGGGAGGCATCATGAGCACCATTCGCCGGTTGGTCGCCGCTAGTGCGGCAACTGTCTTTCTCGCGCTGTCAGGCATCGTGCTGGCCACTCCCGCTCACGCCGCCGACAACCCCCCCAGCCCCGGCCTCCTCGGCAGCTACGGTCTCCTCGGCACCGGCATCGGCGCCCGCCAGGGCCTCCTGGGCACCGGCCTCCTCGGCGAGAGCCTCCTCGGCGGCGAGGTCGGCAGCAGCAGCGGGAAGGGCCTCCTCGGCACCGGCATCGGCAGCAGGGAGGCCTCTCTCGGGTTCTGATCCCGATCGTGGTGTCCTGAACGGCCTGGGCGCCAGGCAGGTCATGGGCGTAGCCAGAGCCGGATCACGGTGAGCGTGACCGTGCCCGGGCCGGACCTCGTTCTCTCGGTTCACGTGCTGTCGAACCGGTTGGAGATCTGTTGCCGTCGGGGATCATCGCCCGCCCTGGAGAACGACACCATGAACCCGGAAACGGTCCTGGTGTTCGGGACGATGGCCGACGTGGCACCGGAACTCGTCGGCTCGCCTCGCCCCGACGGCCCGTCCTTTGCTGGCTGACCAGCCTGCTGCACCGCAGGCGTCCCCCGGCTCGCTCTGCTGTGGATTCCGTTCCCGTAGGGGGGGACAGGGCACCCGACCGGGCCCCAGCTACCCGCATACACCGCCGCGCCCTGTGCCGGTGGCTGGCAGCTGCCCACCGGGGCGCGTCGATGCCTGCCTGGTGCGGCGGCTGGATGCAGCGGCAACTCGCAATCGCCAACTGGAGGCGGAGGTGTGGGGGACTGAGGGTGAGCTCGCCCGGGGGCTGGGCCTGCGGCAGGCAGATCGTGGGGCCACGGGTCCTGCGCGGTCTGACCTTTTAGTGCGGATGTGCGGGAAGGCTCTCTTTCAGGTGAATTGCGCTGACGCGGTCGCGACGGTTGCGCGCGAAACTCATCCTGAACAGGACGGATTGGCCCATCGGGAGGAATGCGGCATGAGGCTTCGGTCATCTCGTTGGGCTCGTGCCGGCGTGGTAGCAGCGGTCATGGGCGTCTGTGTGACTGCCTTCGCCGGCACCGCTCACGCTGCCCCGTCGTCGACGCTGCTTTTCTCGGCCGATGGCGGTGCGACCTGGAGTTCGAGCGTCGACACAGCCCCAGGCGCCACGGTTCTGGTGAGGATTTGGTCGCGCAACGACACCGGCGCCACGATCCGCAACGCCTCGGTCACCACCTCGCTGCCCAGCGGTACGTCGCTGGTCAGCGAGTCCACGCAGGACTGTCTGAGCCCTCGTACCACCGACCCGGCCCAGCCCTCGGGCCCCGACACCACCTGCGGTGAGACGGTCAGCGACGCGGCCGTCTGGTCGGGCGCCAACCTCGCCACCAGCCCGACAGCAGGCATCCAAGGACGTTCGACCACTGCTACTTCGGGAGACCTCACGACAGGCTGGAGCTACGTGGGGTTCTCGATCGTCACGCCCTATGTGGACTCGGCTACCACCCTCACCGAAACCGCAAGCCTCAACGGGTCCGGGACAGGACATCCGTCATCCAGCGGGACGATCACCGTGTCGCCCTAGGGCTGTCCGGTGGGTCGCACGACCACCTCGCGGTGCCTCGTTCCGCTCAGCGCGGGGCGGGAGAGAGCGGGCTCGTATGGAGCCGCACTCCAGGGCGGGCAGCTCCCGCACGTTGCTTCAGGCCACGGAGCAAGCCGGCCAGCCAGTGGACAAGCGCCTGCATCAATGACTCTTTAGAGTGAAATACGCGAACCGATGGTGATTTGTATTGGCGTTTTTGCTGTTCTGGTGCTGCCCCCTGTTGGCCAGGGGATTCACGCGGAATCAGGGAGCCAACCCGTGAGACTCACTGGACGCACCGCCCCCGCATCAGCCGCTGCCTACGCTGCACAACGCAAGACCGTCACCGGACTGGCGAGTGCACTCATCGCACTGGCCGGCATGACTCTCGCCGCACCCGCCACGGCCGCCGAGCACCGCGCCGCAGTGCCATCGGGCGACTACTGCAATGCCAACCAGGGCTTCTACGGCGGCGGCCAGTACACCTACGCCGAGGTGCAGGTGTGCCTGCGCTTCGCATCCAGCGGCAACCAGGTGATCGTCAACGCCCGCAACAACCAGTACTACTACGGCGGTGCCTGGTACAACGCATCGTCCAGCTACCCCGCCCGCTGGAGTGCCACAGGCTCGGTCGGAATCGGCGGCCAGTCGGGCAACTACAACACCGGTACCGTCACGCAAGGGTCTCCCACCGGTTCGGCCAGCGGCGGCTCCCCCTCATCCATCGGCGCCTGCGGCACCTACAGCGTCACCCTGAACTTCCACCAGAACGGCCCGTACTGGACCGACGGCAGCAATGACATCAACTCCGGCCAGAAGTCCTACTCCATCAGCGTGGCCTGCTGAGGACTGTCCGGCGGATCGTCAACGGAGCCCCAACCGGATCGCGGCGAGGGTGACCGTTCCGTGAAAAACGTATGCTCACTTGTCGTACCGGGTGGCTACGGCCCGGGAGCCCTTGAGTGCATTGATGGTCCGCTCGACTTCGTTCCTGCGTCCATTATCGTGCCCGGTCGAAACCGGCGGGGCGACCGCCCCGGCTGCCGCGCCGTTGGCGGTTGGCCCGCTGGTCCCGGCGCTCGGGGATGTGCCGGATCCGCCGTCGCCGCAGGCCGGATCGCCGCTCGTTCGCCTCCCCACTCCGCCACGGCCCGGCCGGAGGGAACGCGCCTCTGCCGGGTTCAGGAAAGGGCGCGGTACCGCTGGAACTCCCCTCAGCGGAGGGTGAGTTGTCCGTGGAACTCCTGCGGCACGGGCGCGAAGCGATACGCCATGGTGACACGCTCGGCATCGGGCACGAGGAGCTGGTAGCGCATGCACATCAGATAGCACAGCGCCATCAGCTGGACGGTGCCGATATCGGCACCGATGCACTTCTTGGGCGCCCAGCCGAAGGGCACATAGCAGCCTCTGCCGAGGGGGCCGTGCGGGGTGCCGGGCAGGAAGCGGTCCGGATCGAAGGTGTCCGCGTCGCGCCAGAACCGGTGATCGCGATGGATCATGTGCGGGCTCAGTACATAACCACGTCCCTCCTCCAGCGTGGTGCTGCCGAGGTCGAACGAGGTCCGGGCATGCCGCATGAGCAGCAGCGGGGGACTCCACATACGCAGCACTTCCTTGACGAAACGGTGGGTGAGCGGCGCCGTTTTCACCGGGGCGGCGCAGAACTCGTCCGGATCGACCTTCCCCAGTTCGACGGTGAGCCGGTGGGCCCACTTCGGCTGTCGGGCGAGTTCGTACAACGTGCTCGCGGCTGCCGCGCCGGGCGGTCCGCCGATTGCTGTGAGCACCGCGGTAACCACGTCGAGCGCACGGTCCATGCCGAGTGCCGGCAACAGATCGACGAACGGGTCGGCGAGGTCGCACTCCCGTGCGCGGCGCCCGGAGGCACGCTCACGCAGCACCCGCCGTACGACGAGTCCCGCGCGGAACTGCACGGCGCCGAAGTGGAGCTGATGCCTCAGTCCGCTGCCGGGGGGACGGTCGATCAGCCGCGTCAGCTTCTGGTTCAGATCCTGGACGATCCACGCGGTCTCGCGGGCGGTGAGACCGGACAGGGCGATGGGCAGCAGGGCCTGTACGGCAGCATCCTGTGCGAGCAGGACCAGATCGATGTCGTCGCCGAGATGTGCATCGATGGTCTGTTGCATCCGGGTGATCAGGCCGGCGTGGTGCTCGGCGGTGGCGAGCGTGTGCAGCTTGGTGCGCCACTCGGTGCGCACATGGGCCCACGGCACCTGCGTGCTGCGGCGGCGCCGGATCATGTCGACGAAGCGGTCACTCATGAGGAGGCCCTGCCAGTTCGCGGCGCTGACCTTGCGTGCCGCGTCCGGCTCGAAGACGGCGAGCAGGTCGTCGTTGATCCAGAAGACTCCGCCTTCGGCTGCGCTGCGGGTCCGCAGGTCGTGCAGGAAATCGTTGGGATGGTGCGGAGTGGTCATGGTGTCGCCTCTCACGCCGCGCGGGAAGCCGCCCGTCGCAAGGCGACTTCCCGCACCCCGATGGATCAGATGTGGTGGTAGAGATACCAGAAGTGATAGATCCCGCCGTAGCCGGACCGGATGTTGAGGGCCGACTTGGCAGAGCGGTAGAGCTTCCTCATGCTGTTCACCTCCCCCCAGGCGAATCGACACGGTCGCTCAGCCGCATGGTGAAGCGCGGCGGAGCCAGCGCGGGGCCCAGATGGGGACCGCTCCCCGCGGCAGGGACCGACAAGCGCCAGTTGCGGGTGATGACGCGGACGAGATCATTCAGCAGTGCCATCGTCACTGTGGCGCCGGCGCACGTGTGTGGCCCGTATCCGAAGGGCATGAACGCCGGATCACGTGGGGGCGCCGCCCACCGCATCGGCACGAACTCCTCGGGACGGTCCCAGTGCAGCGGGTGCCGGTGCATCAGGTAGGAGCACACGTCCACGTCGTCGTGCGGACCGGCGGCGACCCCGGCCAGGTCGTGCGTATCCCTTGGCTTACGGGTGAACAGCCATGCCACCGGCCACAGCCGCATCGCCTCCCGAATGATCCACTCCGGTTCCGCGCTCTCGGTGCCGGGGTGCGTACCGACGAGGTAGACCGCCCAGCCCAGCGCGAAGCCGACCGAGCCCACCGTGGCGAACAAGAACGACAGATAGACCTCGGCGAGATCACCCGGCGACGCCGACGGGCCACCCCCGGAGACGACCACATCCAGCAGGTCACGTGGATCACCCACAGGAGCCGCACGGCGTGCCCGGATCTCCAAGGCCAGCACGTGCATGACCCTCCGGCGGAACACGAGCCGCGAGACCGTCCCATGGCGCCCGCGCGCCCCCGCCAGCACCGCACGCCCCACCACACCGTCAACTGCCTGCCGCAGTGCCCCCGGGGCGTCCCGGCACAGCAGCACATCCGCCAGGTGCTCGCGGACCAGCAGGTTGCCGGCGTCCGGCCAACGGCTGATCGGCGCCAGCCGATCCCTGACCAGCCGGGGCAGTTCGGCCTGAGTGGCATCGAGCCGGCGCCGTATCAGCGCACGTGCGCCGCGCCCGATGTCGATCTGTGCGCCTCGCGGGCCGAAGACGCCGGTACGGGTGTGGAAGAAGTCCGAGGTCTCCACGAACATGCCCTGCCGGTTACCCATCACCTCGCGTGCGGCCTCCGGTCCGGCCACACACAGACGCCCGGACGCGGAGCGCCAGACATCTCGCGTTCCGTCGAACTCCGCACTCAGGTAGGCCAGCGGGTCCCGGCGCCAGGAGGCCGTGCCGCGGTGCTTCGGGACGGGCCGCTCCTCCATCGCGCCAGTGGACGATTCCATGGCTTGCCTCCTCCGCTGAGCGGGGGAGGTTGCGCGCGACAGGACCGCATCCAATCGACGTATCCGCTACCCCGATGCCGGACGGCCAGCGTGCTCCGGCGAGGGCCGTCTGTCACTCCCCGCGCCGGTGCCGCCGCACCTGGGCCGGCGAACACACACCTCGCGGACCACGCCACAACACCAGCCCCAGCCCATGAGCTGCACAACTCGCGGGAGCGCGCTGTATGGCGCACGGCTCCTGCCGTCCGCCCGTTCTCCTGCGCTGGATGACTCGTCTTCGGCCCAGCTATGTAGAGCAGCGTCCACGGAGAGAGTAGCTACGGGCGACCTGCGGCCCCGGTCTTTCTGTTGTCTCGACGCGAACACCCACACATGCTCGTGGACAAGACCGACGGAAAGACATTGCGGAGTCCTACTAACGAGCCCGCCGGGGCCGAGCCGGGTGCGCGGCCCGACAGGCTCCAGTGGCCGGGGCCGGCCCTAAGGACTCACACACCATGCGGCGCGAGAACCGGCGCACGCAGCTGCTCGACGACAGTTCCGGCCACGGCCTGGCCGCCGACGGCGCCGTCGCTGTGGAGCACAGCGCACGTGGAGGCGGCCGGGGTGGGGCGGGGCCCCTGGGCGTTGGCGCCCAGGGGTCGTGCGGGTCATCACTGGATGATCCACCAGATGGCCAACTCGACCACGCTCCTTCCCAGGTTGCTGGTGGCGCCCTGGATGAAGCCGTGGGCCGCGGTGAGGCCGAGGGAGCGGCATAGAGCGCTGGGGGCGCTCGGCCGTGGTGGCGCGGGGCGTCGGCGGCCGGACCGTCTGGGTCGACGGCGGCGTGGGGGCCCCGTATTGTCGGGTGCGGAACTGGTGGCTCTCTCCTGTTCTGGGGAATGTGGCGCTCCGGGTGGGAGACCCTTCGGGCTACGTGTACGGCCCCCCGTTGGCGCGGGGGGCCGTAGTCATGCCGTCACCTCCGTGGTGAAGACCCGTCGTGGACTTCGCGCGGACAGCGACCCGTTGGCGCGGCGCCTGGCAAGAAGGTCCACGAACTCGTCCCGTATGCCTGGCTGTTGCTGTCCACGAAGGACTCTGAGTGACGACGCGAACAGAGCTATCTTGAAAGAAGACGTCGCGAGACATCAGGAGGTAAGGGGAGGTCAGAGGGCAGGAGGGCGTGCCGGAGCGGTGGAAAATCCCGGATCCCGACAGCGGGCAGGTCGGCCACGGTGGGGGTCCTGCTGCGCTGGTGGCTGGGCGACCCGGAGAAGGTGAGGCAGGATGTCCGAGCCGGCTCCGACGCGCCAAATCCGTTCGCCTGGGTGGACCGGCTCCCTGGTGACCTCCGGGAACTGCGCAGTCAGGTCGAGTACTGGATGTGGTGGCACGAGAATGCGGAGCGGATGCTGTCGGCACAGCGGCGGCCTCCCGCCCCGCGCGTGGTGATAGACATCCTGCCGGAGCAGAGGATCTTCATGGAAGAACTGCGCCGGGTGCTGGACTCGACAGGGCTCGGCGACCAGCCCCGGCAACTGCTCGGCCACGAACCCGGCGCCCGCGCCGCGCGGTACCTCAGCGGCCGAGTGATTCCCGGGGAGGACGAGATCTGGAGCATTGCCCGCCCCTGTGCCGAGGCCCTCAAGCCGCACTGGATCAGCCAGGAGGCGACCCTACATGAGCCAGGCGCGCGACTCCTTCCCTGAGCACTGTCTGAGCCGTCTGCTGCCCGCGACTCCCGCTCTGGGGAACGGGAACCGGACCCGGGCACTGCGGCCGGCTGCCAGAAGGGCATACGTCAGCTCGAACAACGCGTCCGCCCGTCGAAGATCCGATGTACTGCCGTATCACCCCCTGCTGATGTGGTGCCTTTCCTGACGAATCACGTGTCGTCGATGATCAGTACACCTTCCGACGTGCGCAAATCTGGGGACGCGCAGGTTCGGGGTCACAGCCCGTCTGCTTCGCGACCCTGCGCGCCGCGTTCACCAGCAGCCGCGCCAGTCCCGTGCGGTCAGCCATGCCCTGCTCCATGGTGCCTCGTCCGTGGCAACCGGGCAGGGGAGCGACCGTCCGGGACCGTTCTCCTGACCGTGAGTGGGCGGTGACCAGGCGCGCAGTGGCGTCGATGTGCCCCTGCACAGGGTCCATGCGACCCAGTGTCGTCCTCCCGCGACCCCCGCGGCTGGGGCGCGGCCAGTCGTGCCCGACCCACGGCCTCAGGGGAGGGCAGTGGCATGCGTCATCAGCGGCCTGTTCCCGACCGTCAGGCGGCTGACCAGGGCAGATGGAGAACTGGGACGGGAGTATCTAGGGTCAGCACGTGGCGTTCATCATGGTGTGCGAAGACGACGCGGCGGTCCGCGGCATCCTCAAGCGCGCCCTGGAACACGACGGCCACACCGTCTCCGTCGCCGCCACGGCCGGCAGCCTGCTGCGGCAGCTCGCGACGGTGCCCCATCTGGTCGTCCTGGATCTCGGGCTCCCGGACGCCGACGGCCGCGACGTCTGTCTGGCCCTTCGGGCGCGGGGCGTCGACGCCCCGGTGTTGATGCTTACCGCCCTGGACGGCCTGCATCATAAAGTGGGCGGCTTCGAGGCAGGCGCTGACGACTACATGACCAAACCATTCGACATCCCGGAACTGCTGGTCCGCGTCCGCGCGCTGCTGCGCCGGGCCACCGTGGCGCCCGCACCGCGCGAGGTCACCCTCGATCCGGCGAAGCACATGGTGACCTACGACTCGGTGAGCCAGAGCCTGACCCCGACCGAGTTCCGGCTACTGGGCCGCCTCATCGCCTCGCAGGGCGACGCGGTACGTCGACACGCCCTCATCGCTGCTGGCTGGCCGCACGGAGCGCAGGTCAGCGACAATACCCTCGACTCCTTCGTGCGCCGGCTGCGGACCAAACTCGGTCCGCTGGGTGTGGCGGAGCGTCTGGCGACCGTCCGAGGCGTGGGCTACCGATGGCACTGACACGGTTCCGCCGGAGGGTCGTCGCGCTCACGGTGCTGATCGCCACCGTCGTGGTAGCGGTCCTGGTCGTGGTGTCGCATGTGCTGCTGAGCCGGGTGACGGACACCGACGCGCACGACCTGGCGCGTACCCGCGCCGAGGCGGTCGCGGCGAATGTCACCGCGATGGGCGGCCGTGTCGTGCTGACGGAGAACAACAGTGAGGCGCTGGACGAGGTCGCCTGGGTCTATGCCGACGGCCGCCTGATCGACGGGAACGTTCCGGGCAGCATGGTCGAGCGCGTCGAAGCGCTGGCAGGCTCAGGGCGATCGCAGACCGCCATGGTCGCGCACTACCTCCTGTACGCGCGGGAGGTCCCGGTCGAGGGCCACCACGTCATGGTGATCGTCCGGGTGGACCTCACGCCTTATGAGACATCCGAGCAGCACAGCCTGACCTTGTCGCTGGTGCTGGGCGGCCTTGCCATCCTTCTCGCCGGCGGTGTCGCGCACCTAGTGGTGCGCCGCGCGCTGCGGGTCGTACACCAGATGGCTGCCCTTGCCGATGACTGGGGCCATCACGAACCTGGGCGCCGCTTCGACCTCGGAGCCCCGCGCGATGAGTTCGGGGAACTGGGACAGACCCTGGACCGTCTCCTGGAGCGTGTGGACAACGCTCTGGCGGACGAGCGTCGGCTTACCGATGAGATCGCCCACGAGCTGCGGACACCCCTCACCGTCCTTCGGGGCGAGGCGCAGCTCGCGCAGCTGTCCGGCGAACGGGTGGTGCCGGAGGTGGTGCTGAGCGAGGTCGACCGGCTCAATGCGGCGATCACGACGCTTCTGCGCGCCGCGCGCGCACGGACAGACGCCGGGACCCGGTGTGATCTGCGCTCCGCCGCGCGGCAGGCGATCGCCGGCCGCGCGGTCGAGGTCGCCTTTCCCTCCAAGGCCGACGTCGCTGTGGCTGCCGATGTCGCCGTGTCGCTGCTGTCGCCCCTGCTGGAGAACGGCCTGCGGCATGCACGGTCACGTGTGTGGATCACCGCGCGCATCCAGGGTGAGAAAGTCGTGGTCGATGTCCTGGACGACGGACCCGGGGTCGATCCCGCGGAGGTCGACCGGGTCTTCGAAGCAGGTGTGACCGGCGGCGACGGGCATGGGCTTGGGCTGCCGGTGGTCCGGCGCATCGCCGCCTCGGCCGGTGTGGAGGTCCGCGCGATCGCGGATGGCCGCGGTCACATCGAGGTGACGCTCCCGGCCGCGTAGTCAGGTTACTTGCAGGTTCCGCGCGCGAACCTCCCCGCATGACAACGACAACCGAATCACGCACGCGCAGCGGGCGGCTCATGCTCAACAAGGTCCCTGAGGTCACCATCTGGTTCTGGGTGATCAAGGTCCTGTGCACGACGGTTGGCGAGAGCTTCGCCGACTGGATCAACACCCAGCTGGGCGTCGGCCTGGTGAACACGGCCTGGATCTTCACCGCGGTCCTGGTGGCGGCCCTGGCCGTTCAACTGCGGCTGAAGCGGTACGTACCGTTCCCTTATTGGGTGACCGTGGTCGTTGTCAGCGTCACGGGCACCTTGTACACCGACATTCTGACCGATCAGCTGAACGTACCGCTGTGGATCAGCTGCGCGGTCTTCTCGGTGTTGCTCGCGGTGGTCTTCGGCGTGTGGTGGCTGCGTGAGCGCACGCTGTCGATCCACTCGGTCACGACGCTCCCTCGGGAGTCGTTCTACTGGATGACGGTCCTGGTCACCTTCGCGCTCGGCACCGCGACCGGCGACTGGACTCTGGAGCTGACCGGCTGGAGCCCGGGCGTTTCGGTGCTGCTGCCGCTCGGCCTCATCGCGGCGATCACGGCCCTGTGGCGGTTCGGCGCGAACCCGGTGCTGTCCTTCTGGCTCGCCTACATCCTGACCCGCCCGCTGGGCGCGAACATCGGCGACTGGCTCGCCTCCCCCAAGGCCGCCGAGAGCCCGGGCGACCCGACCGGTCTCGCGCTGGGCACGTTCACCACCAGCCTCATCTTCCTCGGCCTGATCCTGGCGACCGTGGTCTACCTGACGGTGACGCGCGCGGATGTGACCGAGACGCGTGAGGCGACCCATGCCGAGCAGGTCACCAGCAACCGGCGCACGGAGCGCATCGCGCTTGCCGGCTTCGGGGTACTGGCCGTCGCCACCGCGGCCCTGATGAGCTGGGCCCACGCTCAGCCGCACGTCGGTCCGGCGCCGGAGACCGACGCCGTCTCCACCGTTCATCTGCCTCCCGGCCAGGCGGTGAAGAACTTCCCGCCCGCGAAGGTCGGTGCGCTGCGGACCCTGGCGTCCACTTCGCTCAAGGACGCACGCTCGGGGGACGCGGCCGGGGCTCACGAGGCCGCCCAGTCGCTGCGTGACCTGTGGGATGCCGACCAGGACTCGCTCCAGCCGCTGGACGACACCGGCTGGACCTCCATCGACGCCCAGATGGACAAAGTGCTGAAGACCTTCGGCATCGACCACCAGAACCCCCCGATGCCACCGGCTCAACAGGAGAGCGAACTGGACGCCCTCCTCGCGGACCTGGGCTGACAGGCCGCACAACGCCCGGACGGCCCACTCGGCCGACGGGCTCAGTGTGCCGGCGCGGCGAGGAGAACCGCCCCCCGGCACACCCGACGAGCCGTGGACAGAGCAGGCGGACAGGGTGCCTTGGGCAGCGCGGGCATGTCCGCGGACTCCCGGTGGCAACGGTTTCTGCCGCCCCGCCGCTGTTGCACCGAGCTATCCAGTGGCGATGGTGGCGGGTGTCCCGGAAGCAGGCGTCGATGGTCACCGGGCTGG
This sequence comes from Streptomyces sp. YS-3, assembly GCF_045257485.1. Lineage (NCBI taxonomy): Bacteria > Bacillati > Actinomycetota > Actinomycetes > Kitasatosporales > Streptomycetaceae > Streptomyces > Streptomyces sp. YS-3. The sequence goes on from NZ_JBJHPC010000004.1 coordinate 16,673, forward strand.
TCGCCGGTTTCCTTGTGCGACAGGGCCACGAGCAAGGTCAAGGCGGGGGGCATTCGGCTGGTCAGGGAGAGCCGTCTTCCGAGCGAGACGGCCAGGTCGCGGGTATGGGCGAAGCCGATACCCGTACCTTCCCCGCTTCCGGTGTGCCCCCGCTCGAACAGCCGCGCCGTGTCACCGTGTGTCTCGTCTCGCCCTCGTCGAGGTCGTCGAATGCCGGGGCGCCGTCGAGTGCGATGCCGGGCCGGGGTACTCACCGGCGGGTGGCCGTCCTGTGAGGGCAGCCCCGGGCCGCAGTCGTCTCTGGTCTTCAGTCCAGTGGCTGGGGCTATGACGTTCGCGGGGGGTGGTTCGGCTGCGTGGTTTCCAGACGGTAGCCGTGGCCCCGGAGGGTGGTGATCAGTGGGAGCAGGCTCGGGGAAGGCGATCGGTCGGCTGCTTCGCTGAGGCGGCGGCGCAGCGTGGCCATGGTGACGTCGAGGGTCTTGGTCGGGCCGAACCAGTTCTCGTCCCAGACTTCGGCCATGAGGGTTTCCCGGGAGACGGCCGATCCCGCGCGCCGGGCGAGGGTGGCGAGGAGCTCGAACTCCTTGGCGCGCAGGGACACTTCCCGACCGTGGAGGGTACAGCGTCGGGCTGCGGTGTCGATGAGGAGGTCACCGAGACGGATCGGCTCCTCCTCGGGCGAGGCGAGGGTATGGCGTCGAAGGTGGGCGCGGAGCCGGGCGAGGAGCACGGTCAGGCTGAAGGGTTTGACCAGATAGTCGTCGGCGCCGGCATCGAGTCCGGCGATGACGTCGATGTCGTCGGTGCGGGCGGTGAGGATGACGATGAGGAGGCCGGGGAAGCGGGCGCGGAGCCGGCGTGCGACGTCGAGGCCGTCCATGTCGGGTAGGCCCAGGTCCAGGAGGACGGCTTCGTAGGGGGCGCGTTCGGCTTCGGTGAGCGCGCCTGCGCCGGTGCGGCTCCAGGTCGGCAGGTAGTTGTTGCCGCGGAGCCCGGTATCGAGGTGGCGGCCGATGGTGGCATCGTCCTCGACGACGAGAACGCGGACGCGGGTGGGGGCGGCAGGCGTGCGCATGGTGTGCAGCGTAGGGGTGGGCGGGTCACAGGTCGCGGAGCTCTTCGACGGCGGGTCGCCCGGAGTGGCGGACGGCGTTGAGGCCGGCGGCGATGACCGCCGCGACGGCGGTTAGCGCGGTCAGTGCCAGGTAGGCGCCGGGGACCGCGATCGTGGCAGGTGGCGGGTCGAACACCCCGGTGAGTACCTTGACCAGCATCTCGGCCAGCGCCCAGCCGATCAGTGTGCCTCCGGCGAGGCCGCCTGTGGCAATCAGCAGTGCCTCGGTGAGGACCATGCCGCACAGTTGGCCTGGTTTGGCGCCGAGCACGGTGGCGATGGCGAAGGTGCGGCGGCGTTCGGCAAGGCCCAGGGCGAGCACGATCCCGCCGGCCCCGGCGGACAGGATCACCGCGAAGACCAGCTCGATTCGGGTGAGCCCGGAGAGGTCGACTGCAGTGAGGCTGGAGCCCACTTGGTTGCGGGTCTGGGTGAGGTCGGTGACGGTTGCGGTGGTGCCGAGCAGGTTGCGGACGCGGGCGGCGACGGTCTTCTGCTGGGTACCGCCGGTGTCCAGGAGGAACGCGCCGACGGCGTCACTGCCGGTGTTCTGGGCGATGTAGGAGGCGTTGGCGACGAAGAAGCTGTCCTTGGGGGCGGTGGGGAACTCTTTGACGATGCCCGCGTAGTGGAACGGCACGGTGCGCAGGGCCTTGGTGCGGCTGTCCTGGACCTTGAGATTGATCGTGTCGCCCGGGGACAGCTGGAAGTCGGCGACGGTTTCGGCGCTGACCAGCAGTGAATCGGGGTGCTGGGCGAGACGGGTCATCAGGGCGCGGGCGCTGCCGCCGGAGAAGTAGGCGTCCTGCAGGGGGGTCGCACCGGTGATGGTGTCGGGGCGTACCCCGTACAGGTCCTGGAGGTCGGATCCGATGTATGCGAACCGGTGTTGGACCGGTTCCACGTGGCGCACCCCGGGCACGGTGAGCGAGGTGCCGGCGCTCGGTGGGGTCTGGGCACCGGGGGGCTCGGTCACGGTGACGTCGGCGCCGTTGGTCAACTGGGCGTCGGCCTCGGCCTGTTGCCGGTAGGTGGCGTTGAAGGTGGCGGTGGACAGTGCGAAGGACACCGCGAGCGCGAGCAGGACGATCGAGCGTGCCAGGGGGCGTCGGCGGCGGCTCAGGGTGGCGACGGTGGCCCCGGACAGGGTTCCGGTCAGTGGCCGGGACAGAGTGGCCAAGAGGGGCCGGCCGTAGGCGAGGGCAAGAAGGCACAGCCGCCACAGGAGCAGGGCGGCACCCGTCCAGAGCAGCGCGGGCCCCAAGAAGGCCCAGTACGACACGGAGATGCTCGCCACTCCTTCCGGGGCGAGGACGAGGGCGTACTGGTTTGCCGAGGAGGCGCGGAAGACGAGCCAGGAAGCGATCAACAGGGCGAAGTCGACACCGATGCGCCGCCACCACGCCGATGCGGCCCGGTGGGCCGGCCTGCGGGTGTCCGCGACGGTGACGGCGCGAAGATCCCTCAGGGCGGGGGTGAGTACGGCCGCCATGGCCACCGCGACACCCAGGGCAACGGACAGCCCGAACCTTGTGGCCGCTGCACCCGTACCGGCTCCGAACGATGCCGTGCCGAAGGCGATCCGCCCCGCCAGCACCGCGACGCCGAGTCCGAGCAGTCCGCCGGTGATGCCGGTCAGGCCTGCTTCGAGTCCGGCCAGGGCGACGATCTGGCGGGGCCGCAGTCCCCGGGTGCGCAGCAAGCTCTGCTCCTGACGCCGCCGTTCACCGCCTGCGCCGGCAACCGCGGCGGTGAGCGCGGCGGCGAGCACGGCCCCGGGCAGACCGAGGAACAGGAAGAGAAGCTGCGCGTAGAGGGCGTCCTGGCGGGCGGCGTCCAGGGCCGCGCCGAGGTTGTCGCCGACTGTCGCGCCGCCGGAGGTGCGGGCTTCCAGATGGTGGGCGGCCCTGGTCGCTGCGGTGAACGCGGCGGCTGGATCGGCCGGCAGCCGGCCGTCTCGTGCTACGTGGATCTGGGTGGTGACGGCGGATGCGGGGTCCGGCGCCGGGGATGTGGTGAGGGAGGTGAAGAGAGAGGCGGGCAGCAGGACGACGTTGTCGGGTGGCGCGGGCGGTTGGGACTGGCTCGGCGCGCCGATCTTCTGGAACAGCGAATCAGCCTGCGGCAGATCGATGACGCCGTCGACGTGCACGGGGCGCGTGCTGCCGCCGAGCAGGGTGATCTGGATCGTGTCGCCCGGAGCGGCGTGCAGGTTGGAGGCGGTCTGCTGCGCCAGGAGTACCCCGGACGGCTGGCCGGTCAGGGGGCGGATCGCGTGGGGAAAGAGCGTGCGGTACTGGTTGGGGAGACCGAGGACCATGCCGGGGCCGGTGGTCTGTGTGGTTCCGGCGACGGTCGCGGCGAAGGCCGCACTGTGGGCGAAGCCGACCGGAAGGGCGGCCCGCACTCCCGGGGTGCTGCGAATGGTAGCCAGGATCGCCTGCGGGTCGGCCCCATTTTGCACCTCGACCTGCCAGTCCACGGCCACTGACTGGGCCGCGCGCTGCGTCATGGTTGCTTTGGAGGCGGTGAGGAACGAGCCCAGCGCGGCGATGAGGGAGACGGCCAGCGCGATGCCGGCGATCGTTGCCAGGAGCCGCCCGGTCCGGTGGCGGGCGAGTCCGCCGACCCATGCGGCGATCATGATGTCTCCTGGGCGGACAGCAGCCGTCCGTTATGCATGGGGCGCTGCTCGGCCAGTCGCGCGGCTATGGACGGATCGTGCGTGGTGACGACCAGGGCTGCACCAATCCGGTCCGCGGCGCCCAGCAGGGCAGCCAGTACGTGCTGTCCGGTGGTGTGGTCGAGTTGTCCGGTGGGTTCGTCGGCGAGGATGACGCGGGGGGCCTGGGCCAGCACGCGAGCGACGGCGACCCGTTGTCCCTGGCCGCCGGAGAGCTCCTCCGGGAGCCGGTCGGCCAGTTCGGCGGCGTCGACCAGAGCCAGCGCCGCCCCGGCGTTTTCCCGGGCGCGGTCTTGGCGTATCCCGGCGAGGACGAGCGGAAGCGCGACGTTCTCGGCGACATCCAGAGAGGGGATCAGGCTGTTGCCCTGGAAAACGAGGCCGATGTCGTGCGGACCGGTCGATGCCGGCCAGGAGACGGTTCCGCTGGTGGGCTGTTCCAGTCCGGCCAGCAGATGCAGGAAGGTGGACTTTCCCGAGCCTGAGGGGCCGGTGACAGCGAGGCGTGCGCCGGCCCGGACCTGGCAGGACGAGCCGTGCACAGCCACGACGGCGTAGGGTCCGCGGCCGAAGGTCCGGGCCACGTCCTGGCAGTCGATCAGTAGGTCAGTGGCCGGCATCGTGAACCCTCCCGTCAGACATGGCGATGACCCGGTCGGCGACCCTGACGGCCTCGGCGCTGTGCGTGACGATCAGAACCCCGCATCCGTCGTCGGCGCGGCTGCGCAGCAGTTCCAGCACCAGCCGCTCGCTGCCGCCGTCGAGTTCCCCCGTCGGCTCGTCGGCAAGCAGCACACCGGGGGAGTTGGCCAAGGCGACGGCCAGTCCCGCCCTGGCGAGCTCCCCGCCGGACAGCTGCCGGGACAGCGCTCGTGCCCGCCCGGCCAGACCGACCTGCTCCAGCAGGTCTTCCACCGTCACGGCGGGCCTGCCGCGGACGGCGCTGCGGGCGAGCCGCACGTTGTCCGTCACACTGAGATGGGCAACCAGGTTGCTGGACTGAAGCAGGACCCCGATGCCCCGCGCCCGCAGCCGGGCCCGTTCGGCCTCCGGCCGGTGGCTGATCCGTATGCCGTCGATGCGGACATCGCCTCCCGACGGCTCGTCGAGGCCGGCCAGACACCCCAGCAGGGTGGATTTGCCGGATCCCGATGGGCCGACGACGGCGACGGTTTCGCCACGCCGGACGCACAACGAGACACCCCGCAATGCCTGGGTCTCCTCCTCACCGGCCCGGAAGAACCGGTAGAGCTCCCGGGCCTCCAGGGCCACGGCCGTGGCGCTCATGGCCGTCACTGCCAGGTGAAGGAGTCGGTGACCAGGCGCCAGGGGTCGACGTTGTCGGCATGCACCGGTCCGGACAGTGTGAGGTCCACCTCAAACCCCTGACGGAAGAACGCGTACCGTTCAAACCCGTCCCGCACCACCTTGTTCGTGACCGCGTCGGGCGGTGAATTACCTTGATACGTGAGCAGCACGGCGCGGCCGGCGTGCCGGGTGACCTGCGATGCCGCGGGCGCGGCGAAGTTCGCGACCCGCTGCCGCAGCACGGGAACGATCTGCGCGCTCACGGACTGCACCGTGGGAGGCGCCGTGGCGCGCGCCGTGGCGATCTCGATCCGGTTCAGTTTGTCCGTGAACACTGCCGTGCCGCCCTGAGCCGTCTGGGCCCAGCCTTCCGGCACCTTCACGGTGAAGCCACCGGCTCGTGGGTGGTAGACGACGAACGCCTGGTTGTCGGGGATGTCACCGGGCGGATTCGCCTCGGTCGGCGCCGGTGTCCCGGGGGTGCGGGCGCCCGGGAGATGGCTGCGCGCCGCATTCACCGGATTCTCGAGCCCGGCGTTGTGACTCGAACCGGAGTCTGAGCAGCCGGCACTCACCGCTGTAGTGAGTACCAGTGCGGCGGCGGCAAGTGTGCGTCCGTGTTTCATGACACTGCCCTTCTCGGACCCCTCGGAGCCCCGCCGGGACTCGCCGGGGCGGACGGTGATGACAGCAACGCTAGTCAGCAGCGGGTTAACGTCCCGCCCGACGAGGGTTAGACGACGGCAAAACCGCGAGGCGCGACCCGGCCGGTGCATGGGCAGGCATCACCATGAAGGGCATGAGACAGCGTGTGGTGCGCGTGGCCGTCACGGCGGTGCTGGTTGCCCTGGTCCTGCTGGCCGTCCCGCTCGGCCTCGCCATCAAGTCCTACTTCTTCGCCCACCAGCGCGACGCGCTCGAACGCGATGCCCTTGCCGGTGCCGTCCGCGTCAGCCCGGACTTCACCACAGGCGACCCCGTGGAACTGCCCGCCGCGGCAGCGGGCGAGCACTTGGGCCTCTACGATGCGGGCCCGCGCCGGAAAGCGGGCGCTGGACCGCAGAGCGGGGACCGGGCCGTCCAGCAGGCGCTCGCCGCGGCCTCAGTCCGCTCCCAGACCGGCAATGAACTGGTCATCGCCGTACCCGTCTCCCACAACGAGCAGGTCATCGGTGTCGTCCGCGCCTCGGCGCCGACCCGTGGGATCTGGAAGCGCGTCCTCGCCGGCTGGGGAGCGCTGCTCGGTGTGGCCCTGCTGGCGCTGGGCGTGGCCATACTGGTCGCCCGCCGCCAGGCCCGCGCGCTCACAGCTCCGCTGGAAGACCTTTCACGCCAATGCCGCGCCGTCACCGACGGTGACCTCACCGCGCGCGCCAGGCACAGCCCCATTACGGAGATCGATCAGGTCGCGCGCACCCACAACGACATGCTGCAGAGCCTGTCGGAACTCCTGCAACACGAAAAGAACTTCACCGCCAATGCCTCCCACCAGTTGCGCACCCCGCTGACGGGTCTGCAGCTCACCCTGGAGTCGGCCCTTGCCCAGGAGGACTCCCGGCTGCGTCCTGCGATCGAGGAGGCCCTGGCATCCACCCGCCACCTCCACCAGACAGTGGAGGACGTGCTCCGTCTGACCAGGAAATCCCGTCACCCCGCAGCAGCGACCGCCCCCCGGGAAGCGGCGGGCCGCGTCCTTGAGGACCTCGCGAGCCGCTGGCACGGCGTCTTCGCCGACGATGGCCGACGCCTGGAATGCACCGCACCGGAGGCAGCCGCCCAGGCGTTGATCGCCGGCCGGGCCGTCACCCAGATCCTCGACATTCTGCTCGACAACGCCCGCCTTCACGGACGTGGAGCGGTCGAAGTGGCGGTCCGGGACTTCGAGGACGCCCTCGCCTTCGACGTGACCGACGAGGGAACACTCGACATCGCCCCGGCTCGGCTCTTCACCCGAGGCCACACGTCAGGTCCCGGCGAAGGCATTGGCCTGTCCTTGGCCCAAGACCTGGCAGACGCCCTGGACGGCAGACTCTCCCTTGCCTCCCACGCGCCCACCCGATTCACCCTCCTCGTCCCCCTCGGCTCCGTTGCAGGGAACAGCCACCGACTTGCCCGGACTACGCCTGAGCACGACTCAAGCGCACCGCCGGAGAACGGCAGGCCTTGACCGCACACGCGGGTGATCACGCCCGGACGTGGTCTGAGCCCCCGGCAGGACGGTGGAAGCTGTGACCGCCGCTGCCGGCTGTCTGTCAAAGGCGAATCTGTCCGGCAAAGGATCTGCCCGCTCGTGACAGAGCTGTCCGTGGACGGGACCCTTGTCACGGTCACGTGCGGGGTTTTCAGGCTCGTAAGGCAACCCTCCTGCCGCTGGATCGAACGGTCGGTGCCAGTGCGGAGTTCGCGCCGACAACCCGCGCGAATGCGCTGTTCGACGCCCACTGCGAGGCCCCGGAGTTCGGTTACCGTTTCCTGGCCGATGAGGCCCGCAGCGCGGGGGCTGTCGTGGCCGGCCGGACCGCGTGGCCGATCTGCCGGGACAGCCCGCTCGCGGAACGTGTTCGGGAAGAAACGCAGCAGGTGCAAGTGCAAGAAGGCCGGCCCACGACCTGGTTCGGCCGGGACGTCACCGTCGGCGGCCCGAGCTGGCTGTGGCGCGCCGGTACCACCGAACACGCCACCGACGAAAAAAGGCGTATCTCTGTGCGGTCAAGGATGTCTTCGGCACGAGGACCGTCGGGTACTCCCTCGGCGCGCGCATGAAGCCCTGCCTCGCTGTGACACCCCTGAACCAGCCTGCTGCCCGGCGCCAGTACGTCGCCGGGTGAATCGGCACACCGAGCCGCCGCAACGATCGCATTCGGAAAGACAACGGCTTCAATGGCTCACAGCACAGCCTCTGAATTCTCTGTCTGGCGATGGGGGTCCGCGATGAGCGCTGTCAGACAGGCGACTCAGCCAGTGCCGGCGTCAACGGGAGTGCAGGTGCCCTGCGCGGTTCCGCCGTGAGTGCGGAGGAAGGCCAGCAGGTCGCAGAGCGACTGGCCCAGGACCTGTACATGGCCTGCGCCGGGATAGGTGCGGTAGAGCACGGCTGGCGAGCCGAGCTTGCGCAGTTGGGCGACGACCTGGTTGGTCCAGGCGGCCGGCACGTCGAGGTCGGCCCCGCCTTGGATGATCAGTGCCGGGACGGGGACTGGGGCGCGGTCGGGGTCACCGTAGGCGCCCATCCGCTCCCCGATCCGCTTCAGATGGTCGGCACCCAGCGGCAGCATTTTCTCGGTGTCCACGTCCTTCAGTACCTGGGCACTGTTCGTGGCGCAGCTGGCGAGGACCCGCGAGGCGGTGGCGGCTGCCGCGTTACCCAGCAGCGTGCGCAGGCTCACCGACGCGTCGGTGGGGTCGATGGCCGCCAGCCCGGCCAGGGAGTACAGAGCGAAGGACAGCTTGCCGGGCACGTGGGACGCCTTCACCCCTATGAGCATCACCTCCAGATGGCTGGCCGGGGCAACTGCCACTACCCCACCCAGGCGCTGAGCGCCCGGTGGATGCGCCGCGTGTGCGGCGAACAAAGCGGCCTGGCCGCCTTGGGAGTGCCCGACCGCGAACCACACCCGCCCCAGGCCGGACGCCAACTGGTGGGCAGCGCTGACGATGTCGGCCACCGCATTGCCCTCGTCCGCGCCGACCAGATATGTGTGCGTCCCCGGTGTCCCGAGCCCGGGGTAGTCCGAGGCGGTGACCGCCTACTCGGCGCGCAACAGCGCACTGAGTTCCTGGGCGTAGGCGCCCGAGCCGAGATCGGCCAGCCGGGAGGGAGCGCAAGCGTCGGCCACCCCGGTGGTGCCGTGCGCCCATGACACCACCGGCCAGCCGCCACGAGAAGGGGGGCCGGGTGGCAGGAGCACGATGCCGCTCACCGGGACGTCCGCGCCACGGCCGTTGGTGGAGTGGTAGACCACAGTCCAGCGCCGGGCGCCGGCAAGCCGGGCATCAAGGCCGTGGTCGGTCGTAGCGATCAGCGCGCCCGGTGTTCCTGCCGGTAGCGGCTCGGGCACGCGGTAAGTGTCGCCCGTCAGGGCTACTGCCGGCGGCACAGCGCGATCCGATGGGCTGGTGGCCGTATGGGTGGAGGAGCAGCCGACCGCTGCGACCTCGACCGCAACCACGACCGTCAGCAGCCCAGCCATGCACCGGGGTGCCCTGTCCGAACGCGGTACCGCAGCGCACGGGGACCGGTTTGTCTCCATGTGGGCGACACCCCTTCCCGCGATCCCTCGGCTGATCTCACCCTGGCACCGCCACTCCTCCCTGCGCATCCAGGGTTCGCCGCCCGTGCTGTGTGACGCCTTCGCGAGCCACGAGGCCGACGTGGACGATTTCGTGCCCGTACGAGGTCTCGGGGCGCAGGCCGTGCAGCCTCGCGTGGTGGGTGTAGGTCTCGCCCTTGTTCAGGCGGCTGACGTAGGTGCGCGTCTCGGCCTGGAAGGTGTGCCCGAAACCCCGCCTCCGCCACTTGGCTGAACCAGGATGACAATCCTGAGGTCACTTGGAAGAAGTGAGGGGCGCGACCGGCGCGCCGCCGGGCCGCTGGGCCCGGCCGGTGCGGCGGTCCACTGGGGCCGGTAGGGGGGTTGGCGGATGGCGCCGCACAAGGACCGCCTGGACGCCGATCAACAGCGCAAGCAGGGCGGTCAGCGCCGCGCTGGTCCCGGCCGTGCCCCAGCCGAGGCCGCCTTCGACAGCCGGCTTGGTCAGCGAGTCCCCGCCGGCCGCCCCCAAGGGCCGGGTCAGAATGAAGGCGAGCCAGAACACCAGCGTCGTATTCACGGCCGTCAGGTAGTGCGCGGCCAGCAGGAGCAGCAGCACGCCGCAGATCACCAGGAAGGCCCCGGTGAAGCCCAGCCCGGTATCGTCCGAGAGCCAGTCGCCGGTGGAGGTGCCGAGTGTGTTGGAAGCCAGGATGGCGACCCAGTACAGTATCTCGCCGGTTCGGCTGGCGATGTTCTCAACGTCATAGGTCTGTCCGGTGCGCCACCACAGCAGGAAGACCGCTACCAGCACAAGGGTGAGGATCACCGCGCCCGCGGCATAGCCGACGCCGTGCTGCGCGCTGCCGTGCCCAAAACCGCGGTTGAGGAAGTCGGAGACCTCAGTACCGACCATGCTGGTGCCGAGCACGACCGACCAGTACAGCGCCGGATGGAAGCGGGCTGCACGCACCTGGGCAGTCACCACGGCAGCGAAGAAGCCGAGGAAGAGTATGGCGGTGGTGGCGTAGCCGAGGCCGAAGGTGATGCCGAGCAGATCGCCGGCGGTCTCGCCGAGGGTGACCGCCACCAACTTCAGCAGCCAGAACAGCAGCGTCACCTGGGGGAGTTTGCGGAATAGCAGATGGGAGGCCACCGAGCCCGGTTGTGTGAGTGCTTTCATCATCGGCCAGTGTAGGGATGCCCAGCCTCAAAGGCCCTCCCACCTGGGGCGATGAGCCGGTTATTCACTCGGATGAAGTAGACGGCGTTCAGGCGTTCTTCCCTGCGAGCCAGGGCCGGAGCCCTCGTGACGATCAGCGTCGGCGCCTGCTCACCGCCCGGCTGTGACGTGTCCGGTCCGAGGTGGGCCGTCAAGGACGCCTACGGTGTCGCTGCCGCGATGAACTGCGCTCGTCCGTGACGGCCGCATCTCCTCACCTCGGCGTCGTGCTGCCTCCCGCCGCCCTTCCGCCAAAGCGAAGCAGAGCAGCTGTAGCCGCGACGGTTCATCAATTCGCAGTGGACACCAGGTCGTACTCGGAGCACACTCCCACGGCGAGTGGCTGCTCGGCCGGCCCTGTCGTCCGCCACGACGAGTTCTTCGCTGCGGAACCTGCCCACCAGGTGCCCGCGTTCGGGTCGGCGGGGAGGCGGCTGCCTTCTTCCTGCAGCACCTCTGCTCCACCGCTCCCTGAGCAGTCAGTCGCACAGGGAGCGGGTGGCGCCCAATACCGCTCCGACGGCAAACGGACGGCGAAGGCAAGGACGGCCCTGAGGCGGTTGGTCGGGCCGGTCGCAGATCCGTTGTTCGTCATCGTGGGCTCCAGTGAGTTGAGTCGGCGGCTGGTCACCGCCGGGCGGCAGGGCAATGAAGGTGCTTCCGGGGGGTTTGCGAACTGCCCCGACCACGGCAGGGGATGACTAACCTGATGAGGGGGCGCATCCGGACTTTGCCGGGCCTGTTGCATCCACCCGGGGGAGGCATGGTGGGAGACGCGGCGGCCGGGCTCGAATGAACTCTGGAATTTACTTCGGGAGTTGTACGAAGCGGCGGGGAAACCTTCTCCGTCGGGGCCTGGCGATCGGCCTGCATGTCGGGAATTCCACGCTCTACGACTGGCTGTCCCCGAGACGGCGTGGGCAGGGCCTTGTGCGAGCACGCGTTCGGCGGGATCCGGAAGCTTGGCACGGAGGCTGTCCAGATCGGCATGGGCGGAGATTCCTTCCATGCGGGCGCCCGCGCCTTGTACGAGAGCCTCGGATGCGTCCAGGCCCCCGTAGCGGTCTACTTCCGGCAGCTCCGACGCGGGACGTTCCTGCTGGTGGTGCCGCCTGTGCGGCCCCACCACCGCTTGGTCGGTCAGTGCGGCAGGTGGCTCCAGAAGGGGCAGTGGTGGGCGGAGGCGGCATCGACGGGGTGGATTCCGCCTGGTCCGGGAGTCAATGACTGCACCGGCTGCGCGAGAGGTGACGAGGAGCGCAGGGCAGGCCAGGGCGGGGCGCCGGGGCTGTTCGGGTTGCCGGTGTGCGCGAAGTTCGTCCAGTAGTCGACCATGTGGTCGGACAGGGCGCGCTGGGCTTCGGTCAGCGGTCGCTCGGTGGGGAAGGAGGAGAACAGGAGCGGCAGCTCGAAGCCGTGCGCCGCGCCGTAGGGGAAGCCGGGGTTCGTGGGCAGGCCGGCGAGGACCGGAGCGTCCGGGTCGCTGAACTCGTAACCGTAGACGGGAAGGTCAGGTGCGTGAGCGGCGATGGCCCGATCGGCCGCCAAGGTGGTGCACGTGAGGGATCGGTCGGTCAGCACCACGGCCCAGGACAGGGCGGGCGTTGGGTGGCCCGTTGCCGGGTACCGCGCTTCGATGGCCGGGGCTGCCGGCCCGAAGGCGTCCACCAGACGGGCACGGTAGTCGTCCTCGGTGCGGATCGGGAACGCGGCGAGCGACAGACCGACGAACATCCGCATTTCATCGTGGTTGGTGCCCTGGATGACCGGCACGCGGTGAAAGTGCCCCGAAGCCAGCGCCCGACCCGGCGCCAGGGGCAGCAGCGTGTTGCCGAAGGCGGGCCGGTTGAAGGACTGCATCAGTTGCGTGGTGGCGAGGCGATCCGTGCTCTGCCCGCGCAGGCAGGCCAGCACCTCGTCTCTGGCGTCCGCGGTGCAGCCCAGCTGCCGGGCGGCTTGTGCACCGGCCGTCTGGACATCGCGCTGTGCGGCGAACGGTTCGTACGCCGGTGTTCCGGGTCCAAGGGCGCCGCGCGGGAAGGACATGAGGCAGGAACCGCTCTGGAGCACCGCCCGGTGGAAGAGTCCGACTGCTGTCGGTGAGGTGAGGTGCGCGCAGATGCTGAGGGCGCCTGCGGACTCACCGAACAGCGTGACACTGCCTGGATCACCGCCGAAGTGCCCCGCGTTCTCCCGTACCCAGCGCAGAGCGGCCTGCTGGTCCGCCAGGCCGAATGGTGGGGCGGAGCCCAATGCGGGGTGGCCGAAGTATCCGAAGATCCCCAACCGGTAGTTGACCGTGATGACGACCGTGTCACCCCGGACCGCCAGTTGTTCGGTGCGGTAGTCACTGCCGGCACCCCCCAGGAACGCACCGCCGTGCATCCACACCAGCACGGGCCGCTTGTGGCCGGACGGCTGGAATGTCGGCATCGTGACGTTGAGATAGAGGCAGTCTTCCGACCCGACGACCGCACCCCCTCCGGGAGTCGGCATCTGCACGCAGCGCTGAGCCGGCGCCGTCGCATCCCGAATTCCCTGCCACGGGGCGGCGGCCACCGGGGCACGCCAGCGCAGCGGTCCGGTCGGTGGTGCGGCGTAGGGAACGCCGTCGAAGGTGGTGTACGAGCCGTGCGGCACACCTCGCAGCAGGCCATGGTCGGTCCGTACGACGGTACTGGTCTGCCTCGCGGAGTGCGGGGTAGCGGGTTGTGCGCCGGTCGCCGGTACTGCGGCGGTGGCGGTGAGAAGGGCCACCGTGCTCAGCAAGGGGAAGAGCACCGCACGGAGCCTGCCCCGTCGGCGGGGCTGCGCTGCTGTCATGGTCGGGGACATACGTACCCACCGTTCTTGGTTGGACGGGGTCGGATGAGAGGGGACGAAGCCGGTCAGGCCGGAACGAGGCCTGGGCGGGGGGATGGTGCGGACCGGCTCGGTCAGTGCTCAATACGCTAGAACCTCCCGCGCACTGGAGGTTCAAGACACTGTGACGCACGACTCGTGGAGCATCGGAGAACTCGCGGCCGGAACCGGAGTTCCGGTCAAGACCCTCCGCTACTACTCCGACAGCGGTCTGCTGCCCGTGGCCGGCCGTAGCACCGGCGGGCATCGGCGATACGGCCCTGAGGCGTGGGAGCGGATCCAGCTCATCAGACGCCTGCGGGCGCTGGATACGCCGATCGCGACCATCACGCAGGTTGTCACCGGTGAGTGCTCCCTCGGCGAACTGGTGTCATCCGAGCTCGAAGCGGTGCAGGAGCGACTGGCCGAACTGCACTGGCGTCAGGCCGCCCTCCAGTCCCTGGACGACTGCCCGGGTGAGGAACGGCTCCGGCGTCTGGAGATCCTCTCGCGCGTGCAGCGGCTTCCGCAGGCGCATCGCACCCTCACCGATCACTGGCATCGCGAGCTGTCGGCGGCCATGCCCAAGCCGAGGCTGGACATCATGATCGCCATGCTGTCACCAGGCCCACCGCAGAATCCTGATCCCGCGACGGTCCTGGCCTACGCCCAGCTGCATCTGCTCATCTCCACACCGGATTTCAACCGCTGGACCCAGGATCACGGCGACGAGATGAGGGACGCCCGGGCTTTCTACGAGGAGATCGACGATGTTGCCGTCCTCACGGCAAGCGCTGTGGCGCGAGGTCTGCCGCCCAGTGCCGGGGAGGCGGTGAACGCGTTCGTATCCGCTCACGCACGGGCCCGGCGCGAGTCGGACTCCGCTGCCTTCCGCGTACACCTGCACGGGCTGGTGTCGAGGTCGTCCGGCTTCGACCCCCGCCTGGAACGCTATTGGGCCCTGGTCGGTACCGTCACGGGCGGGCGCGTGCTGAACATGACGGTAGCTCATAGATGGCTGACCCAAGGACTGTCGATCTCGATCGCCGAAGCTGCCCGAGCGAAATCTGTCTTCTGAGCCGCCGAGCCGCGATCAACACAAGCCCCGTCCGATCCGATGATCAGGCCACATCGCAGCGAACTCCTCGCATTTCGCCCTCAGTTCGCCCACCAGCGCGTGCAACGCGGCGTCCTCGGGGTACTGGGCCGCCACCCTGCGCAGGTTTCCCACCGCCGCCCTGGCCTTGCTCGGCCAGTCCGCGTACAGCTCACGGGTGTGGGCGTCGAGGCACACCAGCCGGGTCATGCTCGGGCGCCGCGCCGTCACGTCCGGGGTGGCGCGGTCGAGGTGCCCGGCGAACAACGCGTGACCCGGCAGGTTCCATCCCAGGACCTCACTGCGGTGGCCGGTGACGATCGCGGGGGTGGACGCCAGCGCGTCCAGCAGCTGACTGGTCGCCTCCGTCACCCGCTCGGGTGCCGGTCGTCTGCCCTCGGCCACGACCTGCCTCGCAAGCGAGCCAGGTCGTGCAGGTGCAGGCGCTCGGCCTCCTCCAGTCGCAGGGCGCGGGTAATCGTATCGAGCCTCGGGGAGGCGTTCAGCGACTGCCCCTGTTCCAGCCAGGTGTAGTAGGACGCGCTCACTCCCGCCAGCAGCGCCAATACTTCGCGCCGCAGACCTGGCACACGGCGCCGCTCCCGGCAGGGGGCACCCCCACATCCTCGGGCGTCAACGTCTCTTGAATCTTGGTTCTGGGGCACTTTCCCTGCCTCAGCACCGCCCCGGTCACCGCGCTGCCCACGACGTGACACGGGACGCCCCGAACCCTGCCCGGCTCCCCAAATCCCCTCAACTGCCGCACGGCCGCGAATCGCCCGCGCGGATGTCGCGGAACACCCGTCGCGGCGAGTCCCTACGGTGTTACCTTCCGTGTCAATCGATGCGGAAGGTACGCCTTGTGCGTGTCGATTCCGGGGGGCGGTGAGTGCGGTGGGGGATCTTGATGCGGCAGGGGGCGCCGATGCGTTCCTGCGGCACATGTTGTGGCGGTATCCGGGGCAACGGCAGCCGATTGTCGCGCTGTTGGGGCCTCGGCAGTCCGGCAAGACCGATCTGTTGCGTGCGGTGTCGCGGGCGTGCGGCGGGACCGTGGTGCACGCGGGGCTCGACTTCGAGGAGAACCCGGTCGACCCGGTCTCGGCGGCTGCCCTCGTCGCGTTCCAGATGATGCGCGGCTGGGACAACCTGCGCCGCGGGCCGGTGTTCCACCGCTTCGGACTCGGGCTGCTCGCCTTGAACGAGAACCTGGACGCGGACCGGGGCCGGGCCGCCGACCAGATACGTGAGCTCATACAGCAGTACACGCGCACCACCCGGTCGGGCAGGTTCGCCGCCGGGGTGGAGCACGCCGCGGCGACCACCATGGACGTCGTCGCCCAGGGAGCGTTGAGCCCCCTGGTCTCGGGGCCCACGCGGGAAGTCGTCTCCGCCGTGCGCGAGAAGGCCAAGCCCGTCATCGGATCCCTGTTGCAGAGCGCCGCCCGCTGGGGCGTGCGGGACGCGCTCAGGTGGCACATCAGCGTTCCCGAGGCGGAGTCCGCGCGCTCCATCGACGCGCTCATCAGGCTGAGTTCCACATCGCGGTCCGCCGCGGTCGGCCCCCTGATGGCCGCCTTCCTCGCCGATGTCAAGGACCAGGCCGAACGCCATCCGCCGCTCCGCTCCGCCTGCTCCTGCGTACTGCCCGCCCACGGCGCCCGTCGCGACCGGCACGACCACGCCTGGGTGCTCCTGGCCGACGGCGCGCAGACCCCGGCCGGACGCCGCTTCCTCACCGAACTCGCCGCCGCCCGTTCCCGCAACCAACTCGCCGACATGGACGGCTCGGGTGCGGCGGACCCGCTGCTTGTCCTTGCCGCGTGCGAGCAGTGGCAGTCCGAATGGACGTCCTGGTGGTGCGAGCCCTGGCGCTCGGCGCCGCTGACCGCTACGCCCCAGCGCCGGATCCCGCTGCTGTCCCGGGCGACCCGGACGCTGTGGGCCCGGGAGAACGACGCGGCCGTCGCCGTCGAGCGCGGGCCCGCGGCCGCCTGGTGGTACCCCGTATGGCTCGACCCGATGACCGAGGAGCAAGTCGGGTACGCGATGGACGGCTCCGACCCGTCGGCCGCCCGGCCGCTGCCCGCATCCGTCGTCCACCGGCTCACCGGAGGCCATCGGGGCGCCGTCTCCGCCGTACTCGACGAACCGTTCGCCGCGCACCCCGCCTCGCACGGTCCGGCCGTGTCACTGCTCGCGCCGGCCGACGAGGACGGCACCCCGTTGTGGTCGCACGCCCTGGAGACCAGCCTGCCCGAAGGGCTGCCCGTGCCCGGCGGCACCTGGCACACCGCCCCCGCGGTCGTCCTCGCCGCCGCCTACCTCGCCGACGTACGCACCGCACACGACCCCCGGCTGCCCGCGGCCTCGACGGAACTGCCGCGCGCCCTGGAACTCCTGCGCCGGCACCTGTGGGTGAGCACCTTCACCCACCGGCCCTCCCGCATCCGGGGGATCGGCTGGGGCGACGCCGACGGCCCCGCCACGCTGCACCCCTGGCTGGCCCGCTCCGCGCTCGCCGCGCTGAACGCCGCCCGGCCCGCGCGATCTGCGGGGACGGGCCCCTGGCACGAGGTGTTCGCCGCCCAGTCCTTCGAACTGACCGCGCTGCCACTTCCCGGAGGCGACGCGGCGGCCGTGGAGCGAAGTCTCTTCCACGACC
This sequence comes from Streptomyces sp. YS-3, assembly GCF_045257485.1. Taxonomy (NCBI): domain Bacteria; kingdom Bacillati; phylum Actinomycetota; class Actinomycetes; order Kitasatosporales; family Streptomycetaceae; genus Streptomyces; species Streptomyces sp. YS-3. Next base: position 33,855 of record NZ_JBJHPC010000004.1, read on the forward strand.
TGGCGCTCGGCCGTTTCGCGCCGGTCGCCGCGGCGCTGGCCGACCGGTTCGACGAGGACCACCGTGCCTGGATCCGCCTGCTCGACTACCTCTCCTCGGCGCCCTGCCGACTGCTGTACGAGCATTCGCCCCAGGAGGCGTACGCCACCCTGCTCGGCGGGGTCGAGGACGGCGGGCAGACCGTCCTCGCGGTGGCCACGGCCAAACTGCTCGCTCTGCTGTGGCTCTACAACGATCCGCTGACCGAGCACACCCGGCGCTGGGACGGCGAGATCCAGGAATGCTTCACCCGCCTCGCGCACAACTCCCGCCTGCTGGACGTCAGTCCGCTCCAGCAGGCGGCGGCTGCCTTCGCCTAGCCCCGCGACGGGCGCGGCAACCCCGCACCCGTCGACCGCACCGCAAGGAGTGTCCATGCCACCTGCTGTAGGCAACCCCCGCTTCGGCCGGCTGCGCCGTCACCCGGTCCTCTCGCTCCTCGCGGCGCTCGCAATCCTGACCGGGCTCGTGTTCGGCGGCCGCTGGGGCTACGGCCGTCTCTTCCCGCCCTCGCTGACCTGCGGCACGGGCATGACCGCGACAGGGACGCCACTCGCCTGCGCGGGCGTGAACATCGACAGCGCGCCGTTCGCCGACCACGAACCCGCCCGGATGCGGGAGCTGGAGCAAATGGTCAAGTCGGCCAACGACACGGTGAAGGGCCCGTACACCAGCGTCGTCCTGATGCTGGACCTCTCGCCCGTCTCCGATGTGGACACCCTGACCTACGACTCCCTCTACCCCAACATCGAGGGCGCGCTCACCGCCGTGTGGCGGGCCAACAACACCGCTGCCTACGGCAGTACGCCCGCCATCAAGCTGTACCTCGCCAACATGGGCAGCCAGTACGGCTCGTGGGCCTCGACCGTGGCCAGCCTGAAGAAGCAGATGAGCGCCGAACGCATCTCGGCGGTCGTCGGACTCGGCCAGTCCACCGAGCAGACCCGGCACGCCGCCGCGGCGATCTCCACGCAGCTGCACATTCCCGTCATCGGATCGACGGTGACGGGCGATTCGATGAACCTCGACCCGGCCGACCCCACCGGCAAGAAGCAGATCGTCGACATGTTCCGGGTCTCCCCGACCAACGCGGACTCGGTGATCGCCGCGAACCAATACGTGTCCACCCTGAAGCCGGCCGTGACTTCCCTCGCTGTCGTCGCGGACAGTGTCACGGGCGACGACTACACACAGACGCTCGCCGAGGCGGCCAAAAGCAAGTTCACGGCGCCGAAACGCACCGTGACCGTGCTCCCGTACACCTCACCCAGCGATCTGCCCGCCGGAACGGGCCGCCAGGACTACCTGGTCCAGCAGTTCAACCTCATGCACGCCAACCTGTGCCAGGCCGCCCCATCCGTGGTCTACTTCGCGGGCCGGGGCCGCGACCTCGGGGCGTTCGTGGAGAACTGGGTGCAGGGCGCGCCCTGCGGGATTCCCCAGCTGCACATCCTCGCCGGTGACGACGCCTCGGAGTCCATCCATGACAAGGGCGTGCTGAACGGCATCGCCTCGGGCCGGGTCACCGTCGCTTACACCGCGCTCGCCAGCCCCGACGAGTGGGGCAAGGACTGCCCCGGATCCGACGCCAAGCACAACTACGACCAGTTCTGGGCCGCGTTCACCGGCCGGCCCGACCCCTGCACCGGCCAGCCGCTCACCGCCGACAAGGACGTGGCGACCCTCACCTTCGACCCATCCGACCTGGGCAGCGGGCAGGCCATGCTCACCCACGACGCGGCCGTCGCGGCGATCAGTGCGGGCCGGCGCGACGCCGTCGGGCTCAAGAACCCGGGCCTGCAGACCGGCATCCTGCACCAGTTCTACTGCGCACAGATGCTGCCGGGTGCCAGCGGCTGGCTGTCGTTCCGTGCCGACGGCAAACCCGCGGGCAAGCCCGCCCCGGTGGTCCAGCTCGGCTCCGATGGCTCGGCCAGGACGATCGCCCTCACCTGGCCCGACGGGACCCCCAATCTGAGCCTGCCGCAGCGCGGCGGCAAGGGGGCACCCGGCTGCTGAACCTCACATGAGCAGCCCGGGGCACGGTACCCGGGGGAGTGACGAGGCGGCCGGCCCGGTCGCCGGGGCCTTCCGCGCGGAGCTGGCTTCGCATCAGCGAGCCCGGGATCCCCGGGAGCCGGCTTGCCGACCGCTACCGGATCGGTACGATGGGCCTCTTCCCCACCGCTCCGGCGCCCTCGCCAACTGGCCCGTGGAGACACGTAGCCTGGGGGGGATCGCGAGTTGTCCTGGCGCTCGCGCGGCGAGCAGACCAGCAAGGTCCGCGTAGCCGGCCGCAAGTACCGCCCGCTCGCGCTCATTCTGACCGCCAGGCAGGCCGCCGACAGCCCTCATCCCGGTCCTCAAGAAGGTGCGGGTCCGCCAGCCAGTCGGGCGTTCCCGCACCCGGCCCGACGCGGTTGCCGGGGACAAGACGTACTCGTCTCGCGGCAGCCGCACCTACCTGCGACGACGTCAGATCAAGACGGTCATCTTGGAGAAGGAGGACCAGGCCGCCAACCGGAAGAAGTGAGGGCAGCCGAGGCGGTCGGCCGGCCTCCACAAGGAGAGGAACACCGTCGAGCGCCTGATCAACCACTGAAAGCCTGACGCGGCATCGCCACCCGCTACGGCAAGACCCCGCAGAGCTACCTCGCCGGCGTGCATCTCCGCGCGTCTATGATCTGGATCAACGACCTCACGCGAACCACCCTCTGATCACCACCAGATACAGGCCCTCGTGCTACTGCGCCCAGCGTCCCATGTCTGGCGCAGAGCCGATCAGGCATTCGAGGTCATTCGGGAAGCCCACGAGCGCGCAGGCGGTCAGGCGCAGGTGGCCCTCCAGACAGACCAGGTTATCCTGCCCCTCGCCTACGAGGATGAGCGGAGGGAATCGCTCACCTCTTCTGAGCGCGCGGGCTGCTTCGACGAATGGTTCGTTGGGCACGTCGAACGCCCGTAGCCCTGCCTTGATGCGTGCCGCCGCGTCGGTCGGCCGGCGGCTGCCACCCGACAGTTCCACCCAGTAGGAATAGCCGACGTAACGCGCGTCGGCCGCCTCGTCGGCGGACAGAAGTGCCCTGTTCCACGTGACGTGCGTGGGGAAGTTCTCGAACAGGTCGCGGTTCTCGCCGTACCCACGCGTAGCAGCGAGCAGAGCGCGACGTGCGAAGTTCGCCCCAGCGTCAGAGAAGTCCGGATACGTCAGCAACTGCTCGGCCTGTCCGCTTTCGGCCAGGTGGGACCGGAGGTTCTGGCCGAACCTCTTGCTGGACAGCTCGCCGCTCAAGAAGCAGGCGACCATCTCGTCCTCGCTGCTCACACCCGGTACCTGCACGACCGCCAGCATAGGATCCAACTCGCTGGCGGAGCCGCAGCCTCGTCCAGAGGTCTTGACTATTGCTCGACCTTCGGCCTGGGCCGGGGCACATCGTCGCGGTTACGCTGGCGGGACTGAAGTCGCCGATGCGGGTGTAGCGGCTGTACCTCTACAAAGAGCGGAACGCCGTCGAGCTCCTGATCAGCAAGGTGAAGGCCTGGCGAGGCATCTCCACGCGCTGTGACAAGACGCCGGAGAGCTACCTCGCCGGCCTCCACCTTCGCACTTCGATGATCTGGATCAAGGGCCTCACGCGGACCGCCCATTGACCACAATCGAATACGCGCCCTGGAGCGTACTTCCGCCGAAGTCACGCCGTGCAACGGCAGCGACGTCGGGCGTACTGTCGTGCCGCCCGTGACCTCGCCGGTTGAGCGGCTCCTCACCGGTCAGTCGAGTTGTCGTAGCAGGGCCACGTCGCGCTCGTGGGCTTCCGGAAGTTCGTAGCCACGATGCATCGCGACCTGAGTCTGTGCCGACAGGCAGGCAACCGGCCTACCATCAATGACACCGCGTCCTTCCAAAGAGCCCGCATCGAACGGCCAGGGAACGTCACACAATGGGACGACGACGCCTGCCTCCACCTCGATCACGTGGACGTCCAACTCCACGCCCTCCGCTGTTCCCGCTACAAAGGCGGTCGGCCGCGTGCTTCCGTCCACCTCGATCCATCGGTTCTCGGCCTCCCATACCCGCTGGACTCCGAAGCCGTGGTCGCGGAACACCTCGTCGAGGAGAGGTACGTCTTCGGCAAGCACCAGTACGTCCAGGTCGTGGTGCTCTCGCGTCTGCGCGCCGAGCAGCGCATCGACTCCCCAGCCACCCATGACCCAGCACCGGATGCCCCTCCCACGAAGCACTTCATAGAGATCTGCGGCAGCCTGTGCGCTCAAGTTCACCAGGCCAAGTCTGCCTCGAACTGGTGCGATTCCGAGGCACTCTCGCGTCACGCGAGACGGTCTACCGGATCAGGCCTCGACCCGAGGGCAAACCCAAAGGTTGATCGCGACTGATACGCGCCCTGGTGGGATACCGGCCCTGATCCTCAAGGAGCTCACGCACGGGCTCGGAGTTGGCTGCCCGGGGAGAGGGTGTTCCCGGGCGCTTCGTCACAGTTCGACGAGGTTGCGGCCTCCTCTGCGGAGTGGCAGGTCACCGAAGGCGGCGTCGTTGGGGGTGAGTTCTGTCGTGCGGGCGCTCTTGTACTCGTTGATGAGGATGGAGCGGTGGCATGACGTCAGGTTGGTGCTGGCGCGATGCAGGGTGAGGCAGTGCAGGAAGAGGACGGAGCCTGGGCGGGCAGGCACCGGGATGGCCTCGTGGTCGGCGGGCGTGTCCTTGTTATGGAGGTGGCTGCCGGGCCAGACCAGGGTGGCGCCGGACTCGGTGTCCATGTCGTCCAGGTAGATGAGCGCGGTGACCAGTTCCGGCAGGGTGTGCCGGTCGGTGTCGAGGTCGCGGTGCCAGCCTTCCTCGGCCCGCAGCCCGGAGGGGCGCATGCGGGCGAACCCCATGTGGAGATTGATGTCGGGCCCCAGGAGCTCACCGACGACGTCGAGGACGCGCCGGTCATTGATGAGGGCGTACCAGTCGTCACCGGCGAGGGGTGTGTTGACGATTTTCCAGACGGCGTAGGGGTTGTACGGGTCGAGCCGGGGCAGGGGGGTTTCCGACGCGGCGTGGACGTGCAGGCGGGGATGCCGGTCGGTGGCCGGCGGGTTGATCAGGGCGGAGAGCATGTGCTTCATCCGCGCCACCTCGTCCTTGGAGAAGAGGTCCAGGACGAGGTATCCGTCGCGCTCGAATGCCGCGAGATGGTTCACTTCAGGGCTCCTCATCAGGTGCCGGTGCTGCTGTAACGGGTGAGACCGCGTCGCCAGAGCACGACTGCGGGGATCATGAGCAGGGGGCCCGCCAGGGGGAACGCCCACACGAGGGGCGAGTGCGTCTTGCCGAGGATGTAGAGGCAAGGGTAGTAACCGACGAAGGCGAAGGGGACGACCGTTGAGAACGCGGCGAGGACCCACTTCGGGTAGAAGCTCATGGGCAGTTGCGCGAAACTGTCGAGCCGCCAGATCAGCATGGACAGCATGGCGTCCTGGCGCAGCCAGAAGGACAGCGAGGTGACGGCCAGGTGCAGGGCGGCGAAGACGAGCGCGGCGCCGAGGAGAGCCACGGGGATGAACAGCAGTACCTGTGCGCTCAGTTCGGCGCCGCTGACCTGGAGGGCCACTCCCATCGTGGCGAGGCCGACCACGATCTCGATCCAGACGTCCGTGTCGACCTTGGAGAAGAGGATGAGCATCAGAGGGTTGGCGGGGCGGACGAGGTAGTGGTCGAGTTCGCCGGAGCGCACCATGTCGGGGATGTCCAGGGTGCCGAAGAAGACCGTGTTCCACAGGGCACGGGCCACGGCGGTGAAGCCGGTGAGTACGGCCCACTGTGCGAGGGACCAGCCGTGGATCATGCCGGTGGTGGACAGCGCCAGCATGAACACGGCTGCGCCGGACACTGCCTGGACGAGGGCGCCCAGATTGGCGAGCGCCACCTCGCCGGGGTGCACCAGATGGCTGCGGAAGTTCATTCGGGTCGCGAAGAAGGCGACGTCCAGCGACCTCTTCCACTGCGTGAGGGGTTCAGCCACCGGCGATCACCAGCTTTCGCAGGCTGCTGCGGGTGCACAGAGCGCTCGCCGCTGTCAGCAGCGCGGACCAGATGATCCCGATGACGATGATGTGGGTGTCGACGAACGGGTCCTTCACCAGGGTGCCAAGGGGGGTATAGAAGCCGTGCGCGAACGGAGTCCACACCACGGCGTCGCGCAGGGGTGCGGGATAGAGGGAGATGGGCATCATCGACCCTCCGAGGAGGAGGAGCAGTGCTTCGCGTACCTCATTGAGGCCCTCGACACGGCGGATGAAGAACGCTGAGAGGCCGGTCATGTAGCTGAGGTTGAACAGGATGACGAAGGCGATGGCGCTCGTCAGGGCGAGCTGGAGGAGGTAGCCCACGCTGAGGTCGAAGGGGAGCAGGAGTGCGCCGCCGACGGCTGCGGCGGGCAGTCCCACCAGCGCGGTGATGCCCAGGGAACGGCCGACCGCGGCGGAGAACCACTGGCTGAAGAAACCCATGGGCATGAGTAGTTCGGTGGTGATGCGCCCGTCTCTGATCTTGGTTTCGAGCTGGCGCGCGAGACCGAGGTTGGGCAGGCACAGCACCCAAATGGTGCCCGTCGCGGCGTAGACCATGGTTTGGCGCAGGCTCAGCCAGCCCGCCGGGGTGTCGTCGCCGGCGCCCGAATACACGGCCTTCCACAGTGCGGCCTGGAGAGCGATCAGGAGCAGGGCGCCGACGCCTTGGGAGAAGGCCCTGGTCCGGTAGTGGAAGGAGAGGCGGATCTGCATGCGGGCCACGGCGAGGTGGGGGCGCAGGGTGTGGGGCGAGTGCACCGTCAGCCGGCCTTCCCGTAGAGGGCCTTGATCAGCTGTTCCAGGCTTGGCGCCTCCAGCTGGACGTCGTGGACGTGGTGATCGGAGAAGAGGGCGGAGAGTATCTCCGGGGGGAGGTCGCCGTGGGCGTACTCGAAGGTGGTGACAGTTTTTGCTGCCGTTTTGACCGGGACGAGGCCGGGCGCCGAGGGCAGGGTGTGGCCTTCGGCGTGGTGGACGACCAGGCGGCGGGTGCCGCCGCCGAGCGCGCGCAGGTCGGCGATCTTGCCGTCGTGGACGAGCCGACCGGTGTCGATCATGACGATGCGGTCGCAGACGGCCTCCACGTCGCGCAGGTCGTGGCTGGCCATCATGATGGTGGGCGCGCTGGTCTCACGGATGTCTTTGAGGAGACCGCAGATGGCCTCGCGCGCGAAGATGTCGAGCCCGATCGTCGGTTCGTCCAGGAGCAGCAGTTTCGGGGCGTGGAGCAGGGTTCCGACAAGTTCGGCGCGTGTCCTGTTGCCGAGGGAGAGCTCGCGTACGGGGGTGTTGAGGTGCTTGCCGATGTCGAGCCGGGCCACCAGCTCCTCGCTGCGGCGCCGGAAGAGGGCTGGCTCAATTCCGTAGACGCGCCGGATCAGTTCGTAGGAGTCCTTGACGGGCAGATCCCACCAGAGGCTGGCGCGCTGGGCTGCGAGATATCCCAGGTCGGCGGAGAGCCTGCGGCGCTCGCGGTGCGGGTCGCGGCCGTCGACGGTGACCCGGCCGGCCGTTGGGGTCAGAATGCCGGAGACCAGTTTCATCGTCGTCGACTTGCCCGCGCCGTTGAGCCCGATGTAGCCGACGGACTCGCCCGGTTCGATCCGTAGGTCGATACCGCACAGCGCTTCGACCTCAGTGTGCTCACGGCGGATGAGTCGGGTGAGCTTCGAACCCGTCGCGGGGCGGCGCCGTACCTGGTAGGAGCGCCGCACGGCGTCCAGTTGAACTCTCATGCTTGCTGTCCCGGGGTGGGGTTGATGCCCAGACCGTCGAGGGCTGCCACGTCCGCGGGGTCGAGCGGGTGGCCGGTGGCGTCCAGGTTCTCGGTCAGGTGGGTACGGGAGAGGGACTTGGCGACGGTGGGAATGCCGTGCGCCCGGTGCCAGCGCAGCAGGACTTGGCGCACCGTGCACCCGTACTTGTCGGCGATCGTGCGCAGCACGGGGTGGGCCAGGTCGTTCTCGCTGAAGGGGCTGTGGGCCTGGAGCGCGATGCCGCGCGCTGCGTGATGCGGGGCGGTGACGGCGTCGTAGTAGTGGGGGCCGAAGGCGATCTGGTTCACCGCGGGGGCCACTCCAGAGGCTTCGATCAGCTCGTCCACCTGCTGCGGGAGGAAGTTGCTCACGCCGATGGCGCGGACCAGGCCCTCCTCCCGGGCTTCGATGAACCGCTCCCAGATGCGCAGTGATCCGGCTGCGTCCAGGGGGGCGTGGATCAGCCACAGGTCGATCTGCCCGATGCCGAGGAGGTCGAGGCTGGTTCGCAGGACGTCTCGTTCGCGGCCCGCGTCCTCCTCGGGGAACTTGGTGACCACGATGAGCTCGCCGGGGTCGATTCCGCTGCTGCGGATTCCCGCACCGACCGCCTTCTCGTTGTGGTAGGCGGCGGCCGTGTCGATCAGTCGGTAGCCGAGTTCGATCGCCTCGCGGACGCCGCGCTCGGCGTCCTCGCCCCGCATCTGCCAGGTGCCGAGACCTGTGGCGGGCAGCTCGAACGGCAGGTCGTGCCGCTTCACTGTCCGCCGCCCTCCCCCTGCTGGGCGAAGGCCGCGCCGACGGCGGTGAGTACGTCGTGCGCGTCGGTGTCGCCGATCAGATCGAAGTAGCGCAGGGCGAAGTCGAGGTTGGAATGGTTGATGAAGTTGCTGGTGACGGCGATCGAACCGGTGACGTTGTGCACCTCGTGCGCCCAGCCGCTGGGCGTGACGACGATGTCGCCGGGTCGTTGGACGAACTCGCGGGGACGCGGGTCATGGTGGCCGTCGGCGCACCCGGGTGGGAGCAGCTGCCATTGCTCGGCCTGTTGTGGGGGGTGGAAAGTCCAGCGCTTGGTCCCGGCACAGAGCAGGTTCCAGGCGGCGCTCGCCATCACATCGACGTGCAGGGGCGAGCTCGTGCCGGCGGCGCCGATCATCAGCCAGCTCCAGTCCGGGCGTGCGTCGGGTTCGAGGGCCATCAGCCAGTTGAGTCGACGTACTTCTCTGGGTACGAGGGCCGGCAGCGCGGGATCGAACCGCGCCACCGACTGGTGGCGCAGATACAGCCCCTGGGGGTGGGCGGCGCGCATGTCGTCGAGGACTGCCGCTAGGGAGACCGTCACGGGGCGGCGCTCCCGGTCCTCGGCCTCGACCAGGCGGTCGGCACGGGCCCGCAGGTTCTCCTCGCTGAGCGCGGCGTACACCGGCCAGTGGCGTCCGGCGTCCTCCAGGAGAGCCGGTTCGGCGCCGCAGAGCAGAGCCGGGAGTGCGGTGGCGGCCTCAACGGATGCTTCATGCATAGAAGGGATCGACACGGGACACCTCCATCCGCTGGCGGCTCCAGTCGTCGCGGTGCCCGTCGAGGGCCTCGTCTCCGTACTCCTGCTCGATGTCGACACGGGCGCGCAGCGCCTGCGCCAGGTTTTCCCGTTCCGACATGCACCTGGCCCGCTTGGTCAGGACCTTCTCGCGCACCGCTTCGGCGGAGTCCGATCGCCGGAAGGGGGCCTCGGGCACCGTGACGGTGCACAGGGGGGCCGCCCAGCAGGTGGTGCAGGAGCCGGCCTGGACGGAGTCGCGGAACATGGCTAGCTGCTCGGCCCCGGCCAGGGGGTCGACTCCCCGGTCGGTGTGGCCGACAGCGAAGTCGGGAGACTGGTACTCGTAGGAGGAGTAGAGGGTGCCGTCGGAGCCGAGGACCAGGTAGTCGTTGCCGGGGATCAGCTGCATGCCGAGGAGGTGTCCGAGGCGGGCGCCGCCCTCGCGTTCTGGCTGGTTGAGCACGCGGTGGAAGGAGCGGTGCAGGAATCCGTGGCTGAAGGCGAAGTGGTAGCGCCCCGACTGCTCGCGCTCGGCATAGGTCTGGCGGTGGGAGCGTACGAAGAGGTCCCACACCCGGCGCTGCTCGCCGAAGATCTGCTCGAAGTCCGCGTAGGACTGGTCGCCGCCCGGCAGGATCAGGTCGAAGTCCCAGGCCAGAGCACGGTGTGCGGTCGGCCATTCGGAGAAGTAGCGGTAGAGGGAGGCCGCGTCGAGCGGGGCGGACAGGACGCAGATGAGCGCGACCCGGGAGGAGAAGTACTCGGGCCAGTTCTCGGCGAGCCAGTCGGTGCGCTCGCGCACGCGGTCGTGTGTGCCCTTGCCTCGCCGGTCAACGCGGTAGCGGTCGTGGTTGGGGCCGTCGATGGAGATGTTGAGGTAGATGTCGTGCTCGACGAGGAAGTCGACGATCTTCGGGGTGAGCAGCATGCCGTTGGAGTTGACCTGGAGGACGAGGTTGTCCAGCTGGGCTCCGACTTCGCGCTTGCGCTCCTCCAGGGCCAGCACGGCCTTTTTCAGCTCGTCGAACGCGAGGAGCGGTTCGCCGCCGAAGAAGTACACGGCCCGGGGGGCGGAGTCGAGCTTTTCCTCGCCCGTCACGAACAGGTCGATAGCGGCTTTCACTGCGTCAGCCTGCGGCGACGCTGTCTGGTGGGGGCGGGTGTCGGCGTAGGCGCCCCCGTAGTAGCAGTAGGTGCAGCGGATGTTGCACTGCTCGGTGGGGTTGAGCATCAGGACGCGGACGCGTGGTGTGTCCACTCGCGCGTCGGGCGGCAGGTCCGGGAACTGCCAGCCGGGCTCCTCGAACGGCATGACCAGGGATGCCAGACGGCTGATCGTCGTGGCCGGTGCCGCTGACCAGTCGGGTGCCTGGAGCAGTTGCGCTTCCTCTTGGCTGATGGCATGGATGCGGCCGGTGACGGGTGTGTAGAGGTGGTGGGTGTCCTGGTCGCGGTCGCCCTGCCACACCTTGTAGATCCAGGTGCGTTCCTGGTGGACGCGGAGGGTGACATCGCGCTCTCCGGCGTTCACGCCGGTGGCCGTCGCCGCGTGCGTGCGCAGGGTGGGCTGGTCATGTTGCGCTATCAGCTGTCGCTGCCAGGGGTGCAGGGAGCGGATGCCGGTACCGCCGGATGTCTCCTCGTCAGGTGAGGTCTGCTCGGGGTTGGTTTCTACCGTGGTGCCCGTGTTCATCCGGTTGTCTCCCGTTCCCGAGGGTGTTCCAGCAGTGCCCGCAGGCAGGTCATGACCAGGGCCGAGACTGTCGCGCTGGTGGCGCGGTTCTCCCGGTCGTCCTGGAGCGCCTCCACGATGTCGATCGCCACCACCCGCCGGGTGCGGCAGACATGCTCGACTGCGGTGAGCAGCTCGCGCAGCCGGTAGCCGCCGGCTTCCGGATGCCCGGTGGCCGGGAAGTCCGCAGGCTCGATGACGTCCAGGTCGATCGACAGGTAGGTCGGACGTTCGTCCAGGTCTGTTGCGTCCTCGGCCGGGCCGTAGGGGTAGGCGTAGGCGCAAGTCAGGGCGTCAGGTAGTGGTCCGTGGCCGGCGGGCAGGTAGGTGCGTACGCCGTACAGTTCCGCATCCGTGATGGCACCGGTCTGGAGCAGGTGGCCGAGGAAGTCGGCGTGGGTGATGTCGGTGGCGTCCGGCATCGGCCGGGCGCTGAAGTCGCAGTGCGCGTCGAAACAGAGGAACCGCAGGGGGCCGTGCACCGCCGCCGCTCCACTGGCGGCCGGGGCCGAGAGGCTGTGGTCACCGCCGATGAAGAGGGGCAGGGCGCCGCTCTGGGCGAGCTGTTTCGAGAGGCGGGTGAGGGTCTGGTAATAGGTGCCGCGGCCGACTCGTGGATCGATCGGTACGGAGCCGAGGTCGCCTATGTCGAACACCTTGCGGCCCAACAGCACCGCGCCGCGGGTCACCGGGTCGATTACTCCGCCCAGGGCGCCGTTCTCGTCAACGGTCCAGCCGTGGTCGGGGCTGAGCTTGCGGAAGATCTCCGGGCCGTGACGCTGGCCGGGAACGCCTGGCACTCCGGCGTCGAAGGGCAGTCCCAGGACGACGGCGTCGGCGGTCAGTTCCCCGCTGATTACGGCGTGCAGGTCGGCGGAGGGAAATCCGAGCGCGCCCGTGCCTGGACGGATCGGGGCCGTCACTGGATGTCCTGGTGGGTGGGGCCCGCGTGGGAGACGGTGACCAGTTGGCATTGCAGCAGGGCCACCACCAGTGCGGACACGGCCGCCACGGGTGTTCCGGCCTGCGCGGCCAGTTGGGCGACGGTCAGTCTGCGGGCCGTGATGAGGGCCTCGATCGTCGGGTGGTGCTGGGCGGGCAGGGCGAACTCCTGGTCTTTGGCCGTGATGATGACCTGGTCGCCCGCGACGTGGATCAGTGGCGGCAGCACGGGGGCCAGCTCCACCACGTCGTGCTCGGAGGGGCGGGCCCTGCTCACGTCCCAGGGCAGGCTGGCCAGGCCGCGCCCGCCGGCGGCACGGCGCTCCGCGGCGAAGAAGTCGCTCAGGGGCAGGTCTTTCGCCTCGCCCAGGAACGCCTCGATGATCCTTTCGAGCTGGGCCTGGTGGGCCTCGGGGGAGGCGTTGCGGTCGAGGCTCTCGCGGATCTCTGCCCGGGACAGTGCTTGGCGGGCGGCCCAGCGCAGCCAGTCGTATCCGGTGCGGCGGGTGAACGTGAAGGTGAGGTGCAGGCTGGTCTCCCCCCCTCCACGGACGGTGTGCCACCAGCCCCGGGGTACGTGGATCACGTCGCCCGGTACCAGGGTCTTCTCGAACAGGGTGGTCTCGGGGCAGTTCACCGGGTCGCTGTCGCCGTATTCGGGCAGCGGGAACTCCTCAGACGGCCCGTGGACCTTCCAGTGCTTGGTGCCCAGGAGTTGGACGACGAAGGTGTCGACCTCGTCGAAATGGCTGTCGAATGCCTGGGCGTCGTCGAAGGTGACGAACAGGTTGCAGGCGGCGGTCTCTCCGGTGATGCGCATGACGTCGTCGGTCGCGGCCCGGACGCCGGGATGGATGCGGTCCAGGGAGTCGATGATCAGTGTGGCGCCGGACCGCATGAGTGCGAACACCCGTGGCAGGTCGAAGACTTGGTGCCCGTCCAGGGACGTCTTGTACTGGTGCTCGGGCAGTCGCTTTCCCTGTGCACACAGAAAGAAGTCTGCCGGCACGGCGGAGCCCCGGGACAGGATCTCGTTGAGGCCGCCCCAGGAGAAGCAGTCACTCAGAAGCGAGGGGTTCAGGTGCCGGAACACGACATCATTACTGACCTGATGGGTTGAGAAGTCCGGTCCGAGCTCCGCCGACAGGGCACGGCCGAACTGCGAGGCAAGTTTTGTCATATTACCTGAATCACCCTCATACGGCTGCGGAATGCCTGCACAGCGAATTCCGTGCGCGCCGAACCGCAAGGATCGGTGCGCACGGAACCCATAACTTGTCGCTAACCTACTTTGCCGACCTGCTTACTTCGTCGAGTCGGCGAACAACTTCGCGAAGTCCGGGACGCTCGGGCGGGAGTGCGTCTTGGCGAAGGTCGCGCGAGCCCGGTCGGCTACCGGGGAAACGCGGACCTCGACCTCGGGGAATTCGAGGTCGGTTGCAGTGCGGTCATTGGAAGAACTTGCCATGGTTGCCTCCGTTGGTAGGTGCGTTGGCACTTCCCTTTGAGGCTATGACACGGAAAGACCGCGATCAAGGGAGCAGATTTTCGACGAATGGAATATGGAGGTCCGTTTATTTGCGGGCTGCACGAGAAGATGTGGCGCCGGGTCGACTTTGGCTGGTTGTAACTCACATTAGGCTTGTTAGTGCATGGGCCAGGGTGAACTTTCGGCCACTCCTGAAGTGTGGGCGGCTGCATTCTTCACAACTGAGAGATCCTCCTACCGGTTACTTGAGGCCTCAAATGCTCAACGATGTGACGGGATGCTACTTGTGCGGCAGTTCAGATGTTGCATCCCGGTGTTGATGCTTCTGGTGGGAACCTGGAGGTACAGGGGGCGGGTGGTGCTGACGGCCTCGGCCACAGCGTGGGATGCCGATGGGGATGGCCGCACTTACCGCCGCCCTCCGTCGCGGAGACAAACCAGCTGTGCAGGCCCTCACCCCCCGGCCGACGCCGTCGCTGAACGGGGTGCCCAGTCACTGGTTCGCGCCGGCCATGAAACCGGAGGGAGATCGTCACGTTGTGTACGCGTGGTCGACGGCGGTATCGGCTTCCCCGCGTCCTCGTCCCGTGGGGCGTTCCGTAGGACCCTGGGCACTGTGGCGAGCGGTAGTCAGCCCTGCCCCTCGTCGCATTCGTCGTCTTCGGGCCCCCACAAGGGGATGCTGAGCACGGTGTGGTCGGCGGGTGCTTCTGCCGCCTGGGCTTGTGCCGGCACGGCCTGCAAGATCCGCCCGGCAAACCCTCGCTGGACGGGATCGCCATGCCTGCTCACACTGCAGGGTCGATCCGGCCGCTGCAGGCGTCGCGCAGTATCAGTAGATCGTCCACGACCTTTTTGTGCTCCGCGTCCGCCTGGGCAGCGTCCAGCGATGCCATTACCCGTGTTCTGAGGTCCACGACTGCCGGTTCGGGCAGTACACATACACCGAGCGGGCTGATCCCCGTGTCGGCTCGGGCAAGTAGGTACTCCTCCAACTCGTCCCATGTCCGTCTCGCGGCCTGCTGGGCCTTCCGCCGTTCGGTATCCGTGTCCGCTTCCCCCAGCTCTTCAAGCCCCCGCAGCAAGCGCTGAACGTTGCGGTGCAACCCAGTGCATACTTTTCGGAACCGTGCTTGCACCTTGAGGGACGCCGCCACTCCACCGAGTATGAGAGTCAACGACGCCCCCGCCAGGAACACCCTGTATCTGCCGTCGTCGATGAATGCCAGTGCCCATACCAGGCGCAGGACGCCCGCCAGCCCGCACCAGAGCGTGAGTATCCGAAGGTGCACCCCGCGGCCCAGCCGTCGTCTCGTGCGCAGGAGCGCGAACTCCATCGGCTCGAAGGTGGTGGCGTAGACCGAATGAACAGCCCACAGCCCGACCAGCAGGATGGCTGAGGCACCTCCGCTTGTTGTGATCGTGAGGGCTGCGCAGAGAAGGAGCCCACCGACCCATACCGCGTAGACGGCCAAGGGCAGCCCTGTGATTCGCAACTTGGTCGTGTCACGGCTTGCTTGGTACCAGGGGTTGATGAGCCAGGAGCCGTAGATGAAGGCGGCGCCTGCCGGAAACAGGGCCAGTGGCCCCCAGCTACTCCCCAGGAAGGTCACGTTGAACCCAAGGAGGCCAACGATGGAAATGACGAGGCCAACGGCAGCCCGTCTGTTGGGGTTCGTCGGGGCACTGACGCGTATGAGTCGCAACATCTAGCAGGCGGCCTTTCTCCCATGGAACTGGCCGTTCTATCAGACCTCTCAGGACCCTCCGCCACCCGCGCCTACCGTCTGCCAAGCGGCACGGTCGGAATCGGAAATGCGGAATACCTCAGCTGCGCCCCTTCATGGCAGACGCCGGGCCCTGGGTGACGTGCTCCTTCGCCTGACACCCGACCAGGAGGCGGAGACGGCCGACTCCGGGGAGTGGGGCCGTGACAGCTGCTGAGCCCGCGAGCCGCTGCCCGGCCGCCAGGTGGCCCTCGTCGATCTCCTCGGTCGGCTGCTCAGCGGGGGAGTGAGTGGTCGTCGCGGGCAACATCGTCCTGCCCCTCATCGTGTCCGTCGGCTCCCTGGCCGGGCCCTCCGCGTTGCCCGGCTGCGCGGCAGGCGGACGTGCGGGGGACCTCCGCAGGAGCCACCGGGACAGGCAGGCCGCTCTCGCCCACCGCATCCACACTGACCCCGACACTGTCGGGGAGGACCTGCTCAAACTCGTCCTCACCCTCGTCGAGCTCCTGCGCCAGCTCATCGAACGCCAGACTTTGCGCCGGGTGGACGTCGGCAACCGACGACCAGGAAGAAGAGCTGGGAGCCACCTGCTCGCCCTCCACGACAGCCTCGCTGCCCTGTGCACCGAGCACGGCTACGCGGAGGAAGACCTCAATCTCGGCCTCGGCCAGCTCGGTACCCTGCTCCGCGCGAGGAGTGAGGCGCCCCGCACTCGCGGGACGCCTCACTCGTGCCGTACTACCGCGCTCGTGTGGGGGTCCGTGTCCGCGCCGGTGACATCTCGAAACGGGAGCCGCACGAGGCGGGGCTAGAAGCCCTTGACCACCCAGTCCTGGACGTCGGGCGTGGGGCTGCCCTGGGTCCACAGGGTCAGCCACACGCCGTTGCCCAGGGAGTTGCCCTTGGGTGTGATGGCCTTGCCGTAGGCGTTGACGGCGACGCCGTCCGCGGCCGGGGAGAACCTCTGGACGTCGCTGGCGGGGTTGCAGGTCCACAGGGTCAGCAGCGCGCCGTTGGTGTTGGCTCCGTTGGCCTCGGGCGTGATGCACTTGCCGCTCGCCTTGTGGACGATCAGGCCGTTCTCGTACTTCCATCGCTGGCTGTCCGAGCCCGTGCAGCTCCACACGGTGATGGGGGTGCCGTTGGCGGTGGCGTTGCCCTGGGGGGTCGCGCAGACGGATCCCGCCTGGTGGAAGTTGGTGAGCCAGCTCCAGCCGTCGACGGGCTTACCGGCTTCAGGGTCGACGTTGAAGACGACCCGGCGCGGTCCGCTGGAGTCCACCAGTGCCTCGTTGGCGCCCCAGATCCGCTTGGCATGGGGGTCCCATGACAGGCCCTGGGTCAGCTGTGGTGCCTGGGTGAGGACGTGCGGCGCCTCACCGGGCTTGGCCGCGTGGATGCAGGAGTAGAGGTCGGTGCCGCCCGGCCAGTACCTCGGGCAGGTGCCGCTCATGTAGTAGGTGGTGCCGTCGGTGGCCGTGCCCTGGATTCCCCACACGGGAGAGGTGTAGCCCGTGGTCTCCGAGGCAACGGTGGTGGGCAGACCCGTTCCGAGGGCCGACAGGGGCCAGCGGACGATGCGCGCACCCGCGCCGTTCCGGTTCTCCGCCGAGACCAGGACCGGAGTCGCACCGGAACTGTCGATGCTCAGGCTGCTCAGGCACAGCTCGCTTCCGACGGACGGGCCGCAGGCGCGGGGGCTGTTGTTGACGTACGCCGTGGAGAGCTTGTCGACCTGGGCGGTGCTGACGGTGCTGTAACGCGCGACGAGCGGCATGGCCCAGAGGTGGTAGCGGGCGGAAGTCTTGCCCGCGGCCAGACCGGTGGAGGCGCTCGTGGTGTCGGTCATGCGCCACATACGCGTCAGATCGAAGACCTGCAGTTCCGCGCCGTTGGCGACGAACAGCCGGTTGCCGTACCAGGCGACGCCGTCCGAGTGCGAGGGGTACTGGAGCGACTTGAAGTTGCCGCTCATCGGTTCCACAAGGGCGATGTGGCCGTACTTGACCTGGCCGCCGGCCGACTCCGCGATCGAGACCCTCGCATAGTCCTCGATGGTCGACGGAGTGCGGCCGCTGACATACGTGCCGTGGTACCAGGAGGTGGCGGTCAGGGAACGCCCCTGGTAGAGCCCGTCAGGGGTGGCGGCATGCGAGCCCGCGAAGCCCTGCGGCATCCAACCGCCGGCACCATCGGCGTAGTTGGACCGGTCGTCCTCGTCGTCCCAGCAGTAGCCGTCGGGCTTGAGGGCGGCGTTGAGGCCGGTGGCGTGGCAGAGGCCCGGGCGTCCCGTGCGGGTGCCCAGGACGTCGGTGACGGACGCCTTGGTGACGCCGGAGGTCTCGGCCGAGTCGATGAGGCTGGTCTTGTCCCCGTCCACGCGCGTGAGGGTGAAGTTCGCGGCGAACGGGTCCAGGCCGGAGGCGGCCTGGGCACTCTGGACGGGGAGCAGGAAGGAGGCGGCTACGGTCGCCCAGAGTGTCAGCTGGGCGAGGCGGCTTCTTCGCCCGAACAAAAGTTTCATTCGGCGAGGTTAACCGCTGGCTGCGCGCCATGATCATTTGTTTCACATAGTCTCCACGCGGACTGTGAGCCCGCGCAGCCCAGGACGCGGCGAGTGCACGGTTTCCGCTGTGGCCCGGCCCGTCGAGGGGGCGGGGACAGCAAGGGCGACGGCGGGACTCAGTAGAGCTCCCACCGCGTGACGGCGGCGATAGTGGTCATGTACGCCTGACTTGCAGTCCCTTCCTCCCGACTGATTCGTCGCTGGACACAGAACGCTATTCCGCGAGACTGATATTCGGTGACGTTCCCGTCAGGAGGGGCGGGGTTACGACGAGCGGACCCACGGCGTGCATGGCACCGTGCCGTCTCCGCGATCTGGCTGTGGCTCCGCCCCTGACCTGCCAGGCGGTGACTGGGCCTCACCCTGTACAGGACTCCGCCCCCGCACGGGCTTGGGGCCAGCTCGTGCCGGTGCGGGTCACGCGCGAGTCAGTGCACGCGGTGGTTGCTGTTGTCGGCCAGGTGCAAGTCCTCGCCGAGATCGACGCTCATGGACCTTGCCTTCACCGCAGGGCCCGCCGCATCAACCGCCACGGGGGCGCCGGAGTCGTGGACGACCGTGAGAGAAGCCGGAACGGCTTCCCCGCCGCTGCGCAGTGCTCAGCCAAACTGCGCAGCCAGGCCCGAGGCTGGGAGCGCCGCAGGTCAGTTGATGGGCAGCATTATTTCCTGCGCAGATTCAGTGAGCCAGCCGGTCGGCAGCCCACTCAGCCAACGTGCGCATCCGCGGATCAGAAGCGTGACGACTGCTCAGTTCCACTGACCTGCGACGGGAGGTGCGTGCACGGCCCCAGGGCGGTGGAACCCCGACAGGTGTCTGGGCTGGGGTGAGGGGTTCAGGCGCCGGTCAGGACCGCGTTGGCGCGTTCCAGGACGGTTGCGAGGACGCGGCCGACGACAGCCAGGTCCTCTTGGGGCAGGTCGCCCCACAGCCCCTGGATGATCGGGCCGAGTGCGGTGCGGACCTCGGACCACCGTGCTCGGCCCTCGTCGGTGGCTTGGACACGGCCCTCGCCGCCGTCGGTCAGGAACCCCGCGGTGGTCAGCTCGGTGATGCGCTCGGTCACCGCCTCCTCGCTGAACTGCGTGGCACCGCTGACCTTGGCGATGAGTTCGGCGCGGTCGACGTTCCCGCCGCTGACGATGGTCAGTGTCAGGGTCGCCCACTGGGGCTCGGTGATGCCGGTCCCGGCGAGTTGGCGCTCCAAGATGGCGTTGAGGGCCTTCTCGGTCTGGCCGACGAGTGCGGTGCCGAAGGGCTGGGTGCTGGTCATGATCTGGCCTCAATTCGTTCACTGACATAACGTTTATTCACCGAACGTTTATGACTTGAACGAACTTACATCGTTAGTCCGACTAACACAACCGGTAGGATCATCGTCATGACCAGCAGGACCGAACCGATGGACATCCCAGACCCCGAGCGGCGGACGCCGGACAGACTGCGCACACGGGCCAGCCGACTGCTGGCACAGATGTCCGCGCAGTCGGACCGGCTGATCAGCGACGGGCTGGCCCAGGCCGACGCCCGCAAATGGCACTACGCCGTGCTCGCCTCGCTGCACGAGCACGGCCCCGGCAGCCAGGCGACACTGAGCCGGCGCACCGGCATCTACCGCAGCGACATGGTCGGCGTCCTCAACGAACTGGCCGAGCGCGGCCTCATCGAACGAGCGCCAGATCCCGACGACCGCCGACGCAACGTCATCACCATCACCCCCCAGGGCCTCCGGCACCTCCGCCACCTGGACAAGGTCCTGGACGCCCTCCACGACGAACTGCTCGCCCCGCTGACCCCCGCCGAACGCACCCAGCTCGTGCACCTGCTCACCCGACTCCTGGACCATCACACCCAGCAGGCA